>CAJYOV010000496.1 GCA_913776405.1 Pseudobdellovibrionaceae bacterium | reverse complement strand
TCGTCTCCGTAACGGGAAAGACCTCGTTCAGCCGAAAACGGATCAATCGCTTGCCTACAACTTCTTCTGGACACTTACAGGTAAAGAGCCAGATGCAGAAATCGTAAAAACATTCGATACCTGCTTGATCCTTCACGCGGATCACGAGTTGAACAACTCAGCGTTCGCAGCGCGCGTCGTTGCCTCGTCATTGTCTGACATCTACTCGGCAAACGTTGCTGCGATCTGCTCGCTCAAAGGCCCTCTCCACGGCGGTGCGAACGAACAAGTCATGCACATGTTGAAAGAGATCGGCACGATGGAAAAGGCGCGTCCATGGGTTGAAGACGCTCTGAACAACAAAGTGAAAGTCATGGGCTTCGGCCACCGCGTTTACAAAAACGGTGACCCACGCGCTAAGATCCTTCGCCAGATGTCAGATCGTTTGACTCAGAAACTTGGCCAGCACCACTGGTTTGAGATGTCTGATTTGATCGACGATGCTATGCAAAACAAAAAAGGCCTCTTGCCGAACGTCGACTTCTACTCAGCGACTGTTTACTACGCAATGGGCATTCCAATAGACATCTACACTCCGATCTTCGCCGCTTCACGCGTCGCAGGCTGGTGTGCACACATCATGGAACAATGGACGAAGAACCGCATCTACCGCCCACGCGGTGAATGGCAAGGGAAAGAGAACTTGAAGTACGTTCCGGTTTCGGACCGTAAATAAGTTCTTCGGTTCCGTAAACTGCTTCGCTACTGCAAAGCCTCGGCATTGAAGGGGCGAAGCAAGGGCGACGCAGTCAAAGGGAATTCAAACGAAGGCTCCGCGTGTGCGGGGCCTTTTGTTTTTCGAAGTGTCTAATCGGTTGACGCTTTCTCGCAACCTTCGAGAATCGAGTCTAGGTGTTGGGTCCAGCTATCGGGCGCTTCTCGTAGAACTCCGATAAGTGTTAAGAGGTGGTCATGGCCGTGAAGACGACTCTTGTGATTGCGAGCCGTACAGAACAAGAGAACTACATCCTCCAAAAGAAGCTCGAGGTGCTTGAATATGAATTCAAGGGGCTTGCGTATGTGAGTGTGCATCCGGCTGGCCTCGCGCCAACCGTTGATCGATTAACGGCCGCAGTTCTAATTAACCTGACCGAGTGGTCTGCTCGCGATGTCCAGATGATTACCGACTTGCGCGCGGGCGGTTACCAGGGCCCGTTACTCGTGACGGCGAAGCCGGACGTCGACGGGCTGTACTTAGACCTTCGAAACTTGAGCGGCGTAGCCTTTCTCGAAAAGCCTTTTGAGGTGAAAGACGTGGTCGGCATCGTGCGAAAGATGCTTCACGCTCGCAAAGTTGCACACCAAGTTCATCGCCGCTACCCGACGTCTCAGGATGCTGAAGTTGAGGCCGGTGGGGGTAAGAAGCTGATGACCCGAGTGCGGAATCTCTCGCGCGGCGGGGCTTACCTCGAGTTTCTTACGCCCGCGCCAGTGAAGATCGGTGACACAGTGTTGGTGAAGCTTGAACTCAATGAACTCAACCGGACTTATACTCTGCCAGCGAAGGTCGTTTGGACATCTCGCGCTTCGGGGCGCGGTGCAGGCATCGGCGTAGAGTTTACTGGCCGAGGCGATGTGAAAAGTGCGATCCTCGGTTACTGATGGCTTACTTCAACTCTCAGATTACGAATCGCATTCTGCATCTCACATTCGAGGATCCCGCAACTCGCAATAGCTTTAGCCTCGCGGCCGCGCGTGAGCTCATGAAGCTCATCGAGAAATCTAAAGCGGGCGCGGGCTTCGACGCCGTTCTCTTCTCAGCGCGAGGGCGCGTATTCTGTTCGGGTGGAAACTTATCCGATTACGCATTGATGTCGGAAGCAAGCGAAGGCAAGCAGGTTAATGACGAGATACGCGCAGCGCTCCACGCGCTTTCCGCTCTCGAGGTTCCAACCGTCTGCGCGGTCGCTGGCGACTGCTTTGGCGGTGGTGTTGAATTTGTCAGTTGCTTTGACCACGTCATCGCGTCTTCACACGTGATCTTTGGACTGTGGCAAAGAAAGATTTCGCTGACTTATGGTTGGGGCGGGGGCTCGCGGCTTGAACGCCGTCTTGGTCCTGCAAAGCTTAGAAGCTTAAGTTTATCGGCACGTGCGATCGGCTCGCACGAAGCTCTTGAGATCGGTCTTATCGACGAAATTTGCGACGAAACTTCGCTCATCGAACGCGCGTTTGTTCTCGCGCGCACGCTCACGGCTCTGCCGAAAGAACCGGTGGCCTCATTCAAAGCGTTTTCTGCTGAAGCTGAGGCGGATCTCTTCAACAGCTTGTGGTGGAACGAAACCCATCAGGCCGTTCTCAAAACCCGCCGTAAATAAGATTAAATTTTCAGGGCCCGCTCTTCTTTATTGCGGTCGATTGCAAGCGAGATCAAGCGGTCGATTAGGTCTGCGTACGGAATGCCGCTTGCGCCCATCATTTTTGGATACATCGAAATCTTCGTGAAGCCGGGAAGTGTGTTGATCTCGTTGACCAGGAGTGTGCCGTCTTTTTTCATGAAAAGATCAACGCGCGAGAGTCCTTCGCAGCCAAGCGCCTTGAACACGTTCTTCGCCATTTCACGAACTTCGTTCGCTTTCTTCTCATCAAGTTTCGCTGGGATTTCGAGGCCTGCGCCATTCTCATCGAGGTACTTGGCTTCATAAGAGTAAAACTCATGCTGCGGAATCACTTCGCCTGGAACAGATGCGATTAAGTCTTTGTTGCCAAGCACCGCGCATTCGATTTCACGGCCCTCAATAAATTCCTCAACCATGATCTTCGTATCGTACTGGAACGCATCTTTGATGGCGCTTGCGAATTTCTCAGCCGAATTGATTTTATGCACGCCTACTGACGAACCCATGTTCGCAGGCTTTAAGAAAAACGGAAGGCCGAGTTCTTTCTTCAACGATTCGAAGTCGTGAGTCGACGTCTCGTGACGTTTGAGGGCTACGAATTTCGGAATCGGTAGCTTCGCGTCGCGGAGAACGCGCTTCGTGAACTCTTTGTCCATGCCAACAGCAGAACCGAGAACGCTTGGGCCCACAAACGGCAGGCCAAGCATGCGCAGGTAACCTTGCATCGTACCGTCTTCGCCGTAAGGTCCGTGAAGGATCGGGAAGACGACGTCGACTTGACCCAGGCGTTTTCCCGTTTTCAGTTCCATGATTTCGGCCGTCTTTCCAGCAGCTGGAACGATGAACACTTCAGCGCCTGACGTTTCGAGGTCAATCGGTTTTGCCACGTCCGTTTTGCTAAGAACGTCCATCGAAGGAAGAGCGCGCATCATACCCTTCGTGTCGATTCCAATCAGGTAAACATCGTATTTATTACGATCAAGAGCACCGCGATGTTTTTACCGAGCAGCGGCTTTGCGATTGGAATTCGCTTTAACGTCCTCGATGATTGGGCGGCCGAATAAGAC
>CAJYOV010000495.1 GCA_913776405.1 Pseudobdellovibrionaceae bacterium | reverse complement strand
GACTCGGTAGTGAAGACCGAGTTCTTGAAGAATCTCTTCTGAAGTTGAGAGAAGAAGCTGGTGCATCTTTTCGGATTCAGCGGGATCGTTTTTGCACAAGATGAACTGCTCAACTTTGTTGAACTGGTGAACGCGGATGAGACCGCGAACATCGCGACCCGCACTCCCCGCTTCGCGGCGGAAGCAAGGTGAGACGCCGCCGTAAAGAATCGGCAAGTCCGCTTCAGTCAAAATTTCGCCTGCGTGAAGCGAGTTGATCGGCACTTCCGCGGTACCTGAGAGATAAATGTCGTCGTCCGGAAGATAGTAAACTTGCTCTTTGCCCGTCGGGAAGTTGCCCGAGCCGTAGAAAGCAGATTCGCGCGCCATCGCTGGCACTTGAAGCGGCGTGAAACCTTTCGAGACGAGCTTCTGCATCGCGTACATCAAGATTGCAGCCTCAAGAAGAACGAGATCGCCTTTGAGCGCGTAGCTTCGTGAACCAGCCACTTTCGCAATACGCTCAAGCTCAGCCCAATTGTTCTGATTCAAAAGTTCGACGTGATCTTTTGGCTTAAATGAGAACTCAGGCTTCTTGCCCCATTGGCGAACTTCGACGTTGCCTGAGTCATCGGGACCGATCGGAGTGTCTTCAGACGGGATCATCGGCACGAGGTACATCAGCTCTTGAACGCGCTTCTCTGCGAGTTCGACCGCCGGCTTTAGGCTTTCGATTTCTTGGCCGACTTCGCGACCGCGCGCGATGATCTTCTCGCGTTCTTCAGGCGTTGCGCCTTTCATCTTTTTCGCGTTCGCGTTTTTCTCTTCGTTCAACGCTTGAGCTTGGCGTTTCAACGAAACCAATTCTTGGTCTGCACGCAGAAGTTCGTCGATATCGATGCCCGTGCGTTTTTGTTGAACCGCTTTTTTAACAGCGTCTGCGTTTTCGCGAATGAACTTTAGATCCAGCATGCTGACTCCAGAGGGCCTTTTGAGAGAAAGAGAGAAGCGAGAGTCTTTCAAATCACCAAAGCCACTGGAAAAACTCAAGGTTTTTCATTTTTCGTGACCAACTCTGATCGACTGAGGGTTTGCCCGAACGGCGCCCGAGCCGCCCCAGAGCTAGTATAGACGGCTGCTTGCTCACGCGCTCGTGACTGACAGATTGGCCTTGGTGTTGTCACACCCCATAAACTCTGGCCTAGACGGCTGGAGAGTCGCGCTCAGACGTTGAACCAGATTAGCTCGGCCAATAGTCGAAAAATTCGGCGATCAAGTTTCGGTTTACCCCAGGGGTTCTGCAAACTAAGCGCATGAAACAAGCAAAATCATTTCTTCGAGACTTGGTGACTGACCCGATCCTCTTTGCGATCGTTGCAACGATTGTCGTCATGCTTGTCGCGGGCTGCGGCACCCCGACGTCGAGTTCGATCGCGCCTACGAAAAATCCGACTCGATCGGGAAAAGGCAGTCTGGGAGAAGCTCAAACAAAGATCGTTCTGACCGAGCCGACGAACCTTCGTTACGCAGTCAATGACGTCGTTGAAGTTCTTGTTGAATTGCCTGCGGGCTCCGAGATTGCGCTCGCATCTGACCCTGTGATCGAGAACCCGAACTACCGTCATTCGAGTGGCCGCGTCGTTCGTTCTGAGGCTGGCTTCTTTCACCCGATCGAGGTGCTCTCTGTCCCGAAGGACGATCAAGCACGCTACCCTACTGAAATCATCCAAGGTTGGAATTCGATTGCGGGTGGGCTCTACATTTCCTCAGGCGTTTCTACGACGGCCTTGCCTGTCGAAACCGAGTAAGCGCCGCTTTTTGGACGACATTCTACGTCACTGTCGAATTCTCTAACACTTCAGATCCAACTAATCGCTTCACGGCAGTGACCGATTTTGCAACTAAGTGCGCGTCAGCTCAGGAACCGAGCGGACGCTCACGTTTGTTGGAGATCGCTATGTCGTTGAAGACCTTTTCACGCTTACTGTCGACGAGCCTCGTCTTAATCTCTCTCGTTCAACACGAGATCGCGTTTGCCGCCAACGTGTCGGCTAAACTGCCTTCGGCGCGCTTGCAACAACGAGCGGCGGCTGCGGCGAAACGCCTTCAAACACCAGAAGACCTCGCTTCCGCTACGGCCCTCGTCAATCTCGCGAAAACGCGTGAGTTGAAAACTTATTTCGTTCAAGGCGGCACGCACAGCGAAGTTTCTGATCTTCACTCTGATTTATCGGCTGTCATCGTTGCCAATGCCCGCATTGGTTTTATCGATAACCGCAGTGAATTCGAAGAGTGGTTTAAGAAGAATGAAACCGCCATCCTGATGGCTGCTCAAAAAGCGGAAGGCGCCACACTTCAGAAAGTTGTCACTGAGTCTTACCTTGCCTACATGGTTACGCTTTCAGAAGAAAAGAGCGACTTACCTGGCGTTCTGCTGAAGCTCCAAGATTTGATTCAACATCCAGCGACGATCGCAACCGGTAGCTTAGCTGCTGCTTATGGAACATTCGCGTTTGTCCGCGACCTCGTTAAAGGCGCTGTCGTTGCAGGTCCGGGCGCAGGCATTGTCGGCGCACTCGTTGAACCTATCGTTCGCCCGATTCGTGAGCGCGCAGCCGTTATCGGTAATCGACTTCTCGGTGATCGCGGTGCTCGTTTGGCAGAGCGTCTTAACTCCGAGCGTGAAAGCCTCATCGAAACACGATCGCAAATCGAAGCGCGCGAACGCGCTCGTCAGGCGACGGTGAGACTCATGGCGCGACGTGGTCTTGAAATGACTCCGGCACAAGCGAATGAAAACATGGAGCGCTTGAAATCAAGCTGGAACGACGCCAAGCAGATTTGGGAAAGTACTCACACCGGCGGTTACCGTGACGGTCGTGCCTACACGTCAGATAACTTGATTCTTCGCCCGCACGCGCTTGTAACGACTCTCATTTCATCGGTCGTTGGTCGCGAGGTCTTCCGTCAAGGGATCGAGTCGACTCTGGATCGAATGCTCGCGCAAACGAGTGATCGCGCTCGCATGAATGAAGTGGCCGAACGCTACATGCAGGAAGTGAAAGCGGCTGCGCACGCGAATGCCACAGCGCCTACCAGCTCCTATGTTAAAAAGGTCAAGGCCTCACGTGCAGAGCTTCTTGAGCTTGGCGCGACTGAGTATCAGTTAAACCGTATTTCTGAAAATCTTGGCAGCGAGATGGCTCTCTACAAGCAGGCAGCCGTGACTCTCGCGAGCGCCTCGCTTTATGAGTTGATGTATCCGGAGTTCAACCGCGAGTTGGCGCCTGAAACGGCGAAAGCTTACGATCTCTTCAAGAGCCACTACTGCTTCGATTACTTCGAGGCTGAGTTCCGAGCAGAGTCCGTGAAAATCTTGAATCAACTGGGTCTCGATCTGAAGGCGGCGAAAGCGAAAGTCGAGACTGATCTTGGTAAAGTCGAGAGCGAGATCAAAGTTCTCGAAGAAAAATCGGCGAAGCCGAAGAAGTCCGCGAGTGACACGACTGTCGCGCGCGAAGCACGCATCGAAACTCGCACTCACCGCCCGATCCTCATTCCGGCGCGTAAGGTTGCGGTGAAGCCAGCACTTGCGAAGCCTGCGCCGTTTAAGCCCGCGGTTGAGGCTACAAAGCCTTCAGCCGCAGTCGAAGCTGCTAAAGCGTTCGTTGCGAGTGATGCAAACCGCGCGGCCGCTGCTGGCGCTGAAGATTTGAAGCCTGGGAAGAGAAAATCGTGGGCCGATCGTGCAAAAGAAGCTGCGGCAAAAGCTGCGAAGAAGTAAACGATGCGTTTGGTTACGAGTTTGATCTTAGCACTCTCGTTCGTTCTTCCGATGTCGCACCCGGCGTTTGCGGGCGCTGCACGGTCTAGCGCGGCATTAGAAGCCGCAAACGCTTATGTAACGAAGAATGCTCGATTCACGCTCATCGCGCCGAAACTTGATTCAAAAAAATTAGCGGCCTCTCTCCAAGAAGCGGCCGTCGCAAAACCGAAAGAAGCCGCCGTTGGTGTTGGCCAAACGCTTCTTCTCATCATGACGTTGACTGCGATTGATTTAACTCATCAAGAGATCAAGAACCGAAAAGGCAAAGGGACATTTAAAGCTTCAGACCTTGCGAACATCGCGTCTGTTTCAGTCAGTGCGATTCTCGATAACCCGAGCATCTATGCAGGCATCCTCGGTGCGGGCGGCATTGGAGTCGCACAAAAGCCTGCCTCGCTCTTAACTAAAATTCTGACTCAACCAAAACTTTTGCGCGCGCTTCGCCCGCTCCTTACGAAGCTGGTAACGACAACCGTAACGTTTGTCGGCTGGGAATTCGGCTCGCAGCTTTGGACCGAAGCGAGTCTTCGCCTTCAATCAGATGCCGACGTTAAAAGAGCCACCTCTGTTTCTGGTTTAGGTGGAGGTCTTGCTCGCACGTTCATGAAAGCGGGCTCGACAGAAGACCGCGAGAATGCGCGGGTCGCAAACTTAATGGCAAAAGAGATGGTCTACATCTTACTTCACGCCCCGACGCTCAGAGCGTGGTTCGATAACACGCTCCGCACTCGAGTGATGACCGGCGAATTTTCGACTCTTCTAACTTCGATGATCGCAGCGGGCACGATCGGCACTGCGATCTTCCCAGGCGCCGGTACGGTTGCCGGTGCGCTGTTCGGTCTTGCGGGCGGTGTCGTTGCGATGTTCTTACCGCAAGGCTTTAAGGACAACATCACCGATCGCTTTCAAGTCGCACGCGCATGGAAGCTTCAATACTCAATGATGTCAAATCGCCTGACGCTTGAGGATTCGATCGTTCCCGTTCGGTTCATCTGGGCGGCCTCAAAGGCTGAGGTTATCGCTCAAGCGAGAAAAGCACTTCAGAATCGTCACGCATTAAGATCAAAGCTTGCAACGATCTACTGGGAAAAATTGCGTCGCACGGTTCTCCGGTTTAACGAAAAGCAGTTAACGGATGATCAATTCAACTCGCAATTTGAGTCGCTCTATACCTCAGTCGTGAACATCTACAAAAACGACATCCGAGAAATCGCGAAGCTCTCGCTTCTGTGTTTGGATTCGAGACCGCCTTCAGAAATTCCGAAACTCATCGAGATTGAGTCGACACGCCTCAAACTTCTCGTGCGTTACCATGAAGAATTCAAAGCAAACGCGGACTTCGACGTTTTCTTGAAGATGATCGAAGTGAATTACGCCAAAGGCGTCGATGAAACTGAAGTACTTAAGTTGTATGTCGACAAGCTTCGCGCCCTCAACAAAGCTTCTTAACTCGTTATCGAAACTGCGCAACAACTGAACTTGAGTCCTACGTGCGAGCGAGAAACACTGAGCCAGTCTTAGGTGTCGATCTCTCACTCGATCATGACTGATCACGGAGGCTCTCAATGTTTCGTTCAACAGTTCTCGGTTTCGTTTCGCTCCTAGCTCTTTCGTCTCAAGCGCTTGCTCAACCCGGCCCAGGCCCAGCGCCTGCCCCACGCCCGCCAGCGCCGCCCGTAACTGCGAATGCGAACCCTCCACCGCCGCCGCCGCCTGAAGCGCCGATGACTCCAGAAGAGCAGCGCCGCGCTCAAATGATGGAAGAGTTCCGCAAGCAGAAATTCAGCTTCACGCTTTCGCCTGTTTACGTGAACCAAAGCCGCGACAATATCAATTCGGCATTTACATCAAACGGTTTCGCAGCTCCACGCCAAGACTTCACGGGTTGGGATCTTCGTTTCAAACACCAGTGGCACACAGGCTTCCAAACGGGTGTTGAATACTTCGCAGCGGGTACGGATCGTGACCTCGGTACAAACCTCGCCAACTTCGAGCAAGAAGCGTTTGGTCTCTGGTTCGGCTATCAAGCGATCAGAACAGAGCGTTTCTCTTTGAGCGCAGGTTCAGGCATCGGTGGCACATGGAGCAAAGTTGAAGTCTTCAGCGCTGCTCAGAACGGCCGTGTTGAAGAAAAATCTTGGTACGTTCAGCCGGCGGTCCAAGCGGCATTCCAAATCACCGAGCGTTTCGGCCTTGGTCTGACTGCTGCTTACATGGCGCCATTTGATCCAAGCGAAAAAGTCATCGGTAACGATCTCGGCGCACGCGACATCGCTGTTCAAGGCTTCTTGGGTAAAGTCGATTTGATCTTGGGTCGCTTCTGATTTGAGGGGCATCTAGTACCTACATGTTTTCGAGCGTTTTCGTGATTGCGGTTGCAAGAGCGTCCGCAATCACTTTCACACGGGCGATCGATGAGGTCGCCTGCGGTGAGACTAGCCAAGCTTGAAACTCAGGGCCTTCCCACTCGGGAAGCACCCGTTCCAGCCGACCGGCCTGCAAATCTCTTCTGCAAAGGTGGGAAGGTACGAGCGCGATACCCGCGCCCCCTACCGCCATCCACACAAGGCTTGTCATTTGATTGCCGCCGATTTTCGCCTGCATCTCTAGGCGAACGCTTGAGCGCTTCGATTTCAGATTCCAGTCGTTAAAGAAACTGCCTGAGTGACCAAGGCAGGCATGAGCTTTTAAATCTTCAGGCCTGGTGATGGCGTCATGATCTTTCAAATACTTTGGAGCCGCGACCAACACCATTCTCACAGTTCCAAGCTTCTTCGACTTGAGAGATGAATCTTTCAGTTTGCCTAAACGAATCGCGAGATCGAAGCCATCTCGAACAAGATCGACAATCTTATCTGTATAAAGAAACTCGACTCTCAACTTCGGGTGCTTTCGAGCGAGCTCCGAAAAGATTGACGCCAAAGTGCCCTCGCCAAGATCTTCTGGCGATGTCACACGAACGAGACCACTGATTAAAGAGTCGCGGCCATCGAGTGACTTACGAGCATCTTCGAGGATTTGCACGGGCCCGCGACACGTGTCGTAGAACGCTCGCCCTGCCGCCGTTAACGTCAGACTTCTTGTCGTTCGGACAAGGAGTTTTGAGCCCGTCTCAGTTTCTAACCGACTGATCGCTCTGCTCACTGTGGATTTCGGTAACCTCAGATTCTCGGCCGCTTTTGAGAAGCTGCCGAACTCCACGACCTTTACGAAAACCCGAGTTGTTTCAAGCTCCAATCGACCCTCCGCGTACGCCGGTCATTGTTCCAAATATGCAACAGTGTAATGCAATTATCCCGTCTAATCAAAGATCGCATTCGGAGCGATAACTAAGTTCAGAAACGCCGAGCGAGTTCGGCCGAAGACTGATTCAAAAGGAGTCACATCATGAGCGCAAAAATTCTAGTTATCGGAGCATCGGGAGCTGTCGGTCACAACATCCTGAACGAGTTGAAAGGCCAGGCGATCCGCACAACGACAAGCAAGAAAGAAAAAGTCGGAACGAAAGCCAACATCGAAACTGTCTACCTAAACGCCGAAACAGGCGAAGGCTTAAGCGCCGCCTTCGAGGGCATCGAGCGCGCGTTCATCATGGCGCCAGGCGGAATCGCGGACCAATATTCAGTGTTCGCGCCCCAAATCCAAGAAGCAAAACGCCGCGGACTCAAGAAAGTCGTCATGCTCTCAGCGATGGGTGTGGATAAAGCTGTTGGTGCACCCATGCAGCGCGCGGAAGTCGATCTTCAGAACTCAGGCTTGAACTACGCCATCTTGCGCCCGAACTGGTTTATGCAAAACTTCGTGAGCTTCTGGGGCCACGGAATCAAGCACGGCAACACGATCGCACTCCCCGTTGCTGACTCAAAGACAAGCTTCATCGATGCGCATGACATCGCAGCCGTCGCAGCTAAACTTCTTGTCAGCGATAAAGAAGAACGCCGCGCCTATGATCTCACGGGCTCAGAATCTCTCAACCACGACGAAGTCGCGAAGATCATCTCAGAAGCCACCGGCAAAAAAGTGGTCTTCAAAGATATTGAGCCACAAGAACTGAAAAAGGGCTTACTGGCCGCAGGTCTCCGCGAAGATTACTCCGATTTCTTGCTCGTGATTCTCAGCGCCGTAAAAGCCGGTCACGCGGCTGCAATCACTCCGCATGTCCAAGACATTCTCGGTCGCAAACCCATCACATTCCGCGAATTCGCGAACGCCTCAAAGCAGGCTTGGGTCTGATTTGCCCTCATTAAATCTTGAGCGAAGCTAGCAACCCTGCTAGCTTCGCCTCTCCATGTCCCGGAGCTTTGGCCGAGTGGTTTAAGGCGCACGCCTGGAACGCGTGTATAGGGTAACAACTATCGAGAGTTCGAATCTCTCAGGCTCCGCCATTTTTGGTGCCAGGTCCGATTCGTGGTCACACCGCGCAATATCGGACGCTAGCTTCACGTAAATCTGCACGCACGTGTTCACGCAATTTGCTTCCTGCCAATCCATGGCAAGAATCAAAACCGTCTTACAAAACGAATTTCCCTATAACATTAGCGCTCGTTGTATCAATCGCGAGTGGTTTCAGATTCCAATGGAAGATGTTTGGCGCATCTTTTCGGAAGAGCTTACGAGAACAATCAAAGAGCACAACCTTGTCGTTCACTCGTTCGTATTAATGTCGAACCACTTCCATTTGATTGCATCTACACCAGACTCGAACATCAGCGTTTGCATGCAACAGTTCATGCAGCGCACGAGTCGACGCCTCACACGTAAAGGCAATCGCATCAACCAAACGTGGGCCGGCCGCCACTACAAATGCATCATGCAGTCGACGCGGTATTTTTTGAATGCTTACAAATACAATTATCGAAATCCGGTGGCTGCTAGAATGGCTAAAGAAGTTGAAACCTATCCGTTCAGTTCGCTCCAGTTTGTGATTGGAAAAATGAAGCCTACTTTTCCGCTGGCATCCGACGAAACGTATAGGTCAGACCCTTCGGGTACCCTCAGCTGGCTAAATACAGAGCCTGATCCGGAAAAAGCCGAAGCATTTAGATGCGGCACACATCGACAGTATTTTAAGTCGAAGCTTTGCAAAAACACTCGGCGGCCCATTCTTGGACCTGATGACTCGCTGTGACCACGAATCGGACCTGGCACCTAATAGAGGCCCGTTACTGGCGAGCGATCGCTGGGCGTGCTTGGTGCGATGGCTTTGCCGTCTAGGCCGAAGGCAGGCATCGTTTGTGGGAAGTCTTGTTGCGAGAGTTTCTGCATGAGGCGGAAGGCGCGTCTGTTCATGTCGAGAGAGACGGGGCGGCCGCGAACTTGTTGGAAGGAGTGGATGTTGCCGCCGATGAAGCGACCTTGGTGGTCCATTTGGACTTCGAGAAGTGGGGCAAGGCCCTGGTAGCCGCTGACGCTGATGCCTTTTTCAGTCAGGAAATTTCCTAGCGAGTAGGCGATCAAGCGATCTTGGTAAACCTCAAGACCGCGTGGGACGTGAGGGCCGGCCATCAAGATAAGGTCGGCACCCTCTTCGATTGCGCGATGAGCGAAGCCGATTGAGTCGCCGCGATTTTCACCGAGGAATGTTTCCTTCCCTTTAAGTGTGCGCTCGGCGCCCATACCTTCGCCGCCTGCGTGAACGACGACGATCACGATGTCGTAGCGCGAATTCAAAGATCGAATTTCTGAATACAGTGACGCTGGTGTCGTGATGCTGCGTGCGCCTTGGTAGAAGTCCGCAGAGATGAGTGCTACGCGCTCGCCGCCAATTTCGAGTTCCGCTACTTCGCCGTCTTTGCTGGAAAAGCCGATATCGTTTTCGCGCAAAGTCTGTTTCGTCGAAAGAAGACCATTACGACCGAAATCACGCGAGTGGTTGTTTGCGAGACTCAAAAAATTGAACCCTGCATCGACCAGGTGTCGAGCTAAGCGCGTGGGTGTACGGAAGAGGTAACGATTGGCACCGCCGCGTTTACCGTCTGCGTTTTGTGGGCCGTCGTAAAGCGTGCCTTCGAGGTTCCCGATGCGAATGTCGCTGCCACTAAAAAATGGACGCGCTTGTTGAAAGAAATCTCTCTCCGCTACTCCTGATCCATCTGGGTAGTCGGTCCCCATCATGATATCACCTACCGCCGTGACGGTCAGCGACCACGCCGGGCACGACATCAAGAGACTCATCAGAACAATTGGTAAAGACTTTCTCATGGATCTCTCCTCGGCCCAAAAGCAGGGACTGCGCGCGACGCTAGGTAAAACTGCAATCCAGGCGCCGACTCTCCCCTCTCAATGAGGCGCCGATCGGCCCACTCGGGACCGTCAACGGATTAGACAGTCCTGTAATCTCGATCTACGCTTCGATCTATGATGACGCGATTTAAACCCCTCGTAATTTTAACGGGCTCAGGCATTTCAGCCGAATCTGGAATTCCGACATTCCGCGCCTCCGATGGACTTTGGGAAGAGCATCGGATCGAAGACGTTGCGACCCCTGAAGCGTTCGCGAGAAATCCAGCTCTCGTTCACCGCTTTTATAATGCCCGACGGGCGAAACTCGCAGAGCCCGCCATCCAGTCGAATGCGGCTCATCGCGCTCTCGCCGATCTTGAAGAACATTGGGAAGGTGAGTTTTTACTCGTCACTCAAAACGTTGACGACCTCCATGAACGAGCGGGCTCAAAGAACGTCGTCCACATGCATGGCTCACTTCTCAAAGTCTTCTGCGAAGTTTGCGACAAGCGCTACGACTGGGTTAAGGATCTCGATCAGTCACACATCTGCGAGTCGTGCAAAACCAAAGGTCGTTTAAGGCCCGATATCGTTTGGTTCGGAGAGATGCCCTACCGGATGGATGAAATCTCAGAAGCTCTGCACACGTGCGAGATTTTTATCTCGATCGGTACGAGTGGCCTGGTTTATCCAGCCGCAGGGTTTTCGCAACTCGCGTGGAAAGCCCATCGTTATGAAGTAAAC
>CAJYOV010000494.1 GCA_913776405.1 Pseudobdellovibrionaceae bacterium | reverse complement strand
CGAACGCCGTATTCGTGAATTTCGTCGAAATCTGTTTTTTTGAATTCCGCGACGATCGAGTGCGACGTGCCCTTACGCGCTTTCGCTGCGTTCAATGCCGCTTTCATCAAACCTGATTCTGAGAGGTCGTTCGTCGTGACGTAGATTTGTTCGGTGCCATAAAAGAGACGAATGCCTGCGCCGTGCGTGCGACCGACGAGTGCCGCATTCGGCTTTGAGTCGATCATGGAGAGTTCGCTTGAGTAAGAATCTTCGGCGTAAATTTCGGCGAAGTCGGCGCCGCCAGAGAGCGCGGCGTCAAGAACCTTGCGAACGAGTTGAGGTGCTAGCATGGACAACCTTTCTGCTGATGACCTGTGTCTTTGCTAGCATATCACCAAATCGAGTTCTTTTGGCGGTCGCGATCATGGGAATCAGGGCCACCAAAACGAAAGGAATGTCGAGATACCAACGGCACAGCTCGCGGATAAAAGCCTGACGCTTCGTGAGAGGTTTTCCGTCTTGCGAGATGACTTCTAGACCGACCAACATCTTGCCGGGAGTGCCACCCTTTTCGACTTCGAACCACACGAAATAGATGTGCATCAAAATCGTCATGACAAGGCAGAGAGCAAAAAGCGTGGCGAGAGTCGCTATCGGAAGTTGGCCCTGTTGAATTGCGCGAACCGGGTCTTCACCCAACTCTTTTAAACCGACGAAGGCCGTTAGTGGAATCACCGCCAGATTCGACGCAACGAGAACCAAAGTCAGATCGACAAAGGCTGCGAAGATTCGTCTTCCATGAGGAGCAGGTTCGAAAAGTGTCATTTTTTAAGAACGACATTGGTGTCGAAAAGTAAATCGTGAAGTGCGCGTCGGTCTTGTCGAAACGCTGCGATCACGTAGCCCATGCCAAATGGAACGAGTGAGATGAATTTCCCGATCGCTTCGCGGAAAAACGCTTTCCACGGTGTGAGGTAGTGCCCTGTCTCGGCATCGATGACTTCGATGTTGAAGAGCAGCTTGCCCGGTGATGCGCCCTTCTTCGAGTAGAAATAGCTGTAATAAAAATAGATCACCAAGAACGAGGCGACCGTGTCGAGCCCATCGCCGTGGCGATCGACGACCGGACCGAACGCAACCGACAACAAAGCCGACGTCGCCTTCGTAGCCGGAATCGTCAGACATGAAACGATAATGCCATCAATAATCGCAGCGAGGAGCCGTGTGCCGATTTCAGGCGTTGGCCTGAGCGTGCCGGTTGGCGCAGCTTCGGCTTCGTGCTCTACGCCGAAGTTTTGAGCGCTGTTTTTTTCTGATGTTGGCGCACGCTGAAAGTCAGCCGACGCAAATCGCGTCGTCGACCACGAGTCTTTTTCCGCGTTCGCAGTCGATCGATCCTCTGTTTTTGCTTTTGAGGCGTCGCCCTCTTCGCTTGCGAATTTCTCCCAGCGACTGAGCGAACTCGGTTGCTCATCTTGTTTCGAAGATTCCGTGGCCCGCGAAGGTTCGGATGGCCGCGCAATCGACATCGGATCAGGTGCGTGTTTGAACTTCGATCGAACGCCTGCGCGTTCTTCAGAAGAAGCCGCGCCACTTTTCGGGCGCTCGTCGAGCCCGCGTTTCGCTTTCGCTTCTTTTTGTTTCGCTAGGTAGCGCTCGAGAGCTGAGGGTTGACCCGAAGGCCCCGTACCGCCGCCCCCGCCGCCTTTTTCATTCGACATGACTGAAAGTCTAACGGCACCCGCTCAGAGATTCAAACTCCGACTCTGAATTCCGAAGCGAGACTAGAATCCAGGCGGCGCAATCTCATTCACGCAACGGAACCCGCTCGTCGCCGGAGCCTGAGACACGGCGTAGTTAAAGTCCGCACGGAAGACGCCGGCGTTTGTCGACGAGTCTGCGAAACTCCCACCACGCAGAATACCGGAATTTGCGGGCACGCTCCCCGCCGAAGCTAGACCTAAGCCGAAGTGAGAACTCGACCCCCAGACTTGAAGATCGCTCGTTGCCATCACTGGATAATAAAATGTCGCACTCTTACTCATGCTAGCGATCGAGACATCTCCATATGCACCCGCTGACAAACCGCCGTCGTTGATCCATTCGGAAAGGTTGCCCCCGAGATCCCAAACTTTCGTAGTGACGTTACCCATGTAATGGATTCGTCGGCCAGGCACGGACATCGCACAATTCCCTGCGGAATTGGTCCCAGCACACTCGTTTGAAGCACTTGTAGCCGCAAGTCCGCTTGGCGCCACAGTGGAATTAACCCCGCTAATCAAGTAGTTGTTGGCTGTTACCGGGTACCCTGGATAACCCAAGCTCCAGTTTTCTTTCGTCCAAAACGCGATATTGGCAAGCACTTGCCACTGAGAATTTGTCGGAAGTTTTCCGACGCCAGTCGTTGAAGTTAGCGTTGAACAAATGGCTGCGGCTTCGGTGCGAGAAACACTCGACGTTGGCGTCTGAGGAATTGCGAAAATGGGTTTACCGCTTTCAACCTTTGCCTCGACATTCGCAAGACAGAAACCGGATTCAGTGTTTGTCGATGTCGTGTTCGTTGTTTCACCTACTGGCGGTATGTAGGTGAAGTTCGTAGAGCAAGGTGTAGAAGGCAGACCCATCGTGATTCGCACTTCTGGCTGTCCAAGGTTGGCTCCCGCGATAAGACCTGTAGCTGCGCTCGAGACCACTGCCGTTCCAGAAACGATTGAACCGCCACCGCCGCCCGAGCGACCGTAACAGGCCGCTGAATTGACACCGCCAGCGCCACCTCCGCCGCCACCCCAGCCGCCACCTCCGCCGCCGGACTGATCGCCAGGGTTTGAATTCGTACCCTTGCCACCGAATCCTGTGTTGCTTGCGCTATCGCCATCTACACCGTTCGTCCCTGGATATTGCGAGCAAATGGAGCCGTAAGATCCGGGGGCACCTCCACGGCCCGACGGACTTCCCACGACGGTCGCGGCGTTACCATTCTGGCCACACGCCGCACGCGAAGAGCCGTCGTCGCATTTACCTTCCCCTAAGCCTTGGTCGCCACCGAGGCCCGGGAAATTTGTGGTTGTCGCTCTAGGTGAACCAAATCCACCACCGCCGCCTGCAACCACGCGAACAAGAGGAGTTGACGCATCCACCAGTGTGCCCTCGATATCGACCCAAGCGTAGCGTCCCCCTGAGTTTCCATTAGAGTTAACGCCGACTGCACCCGAGCCGAACGAATAGGCTCTTCCACCCAGGCCCGCACCATCGAAGCGGATCGATAATGTTTTCGCACCTAACTGAGAGCCGCTGAAGAGACCTGCTGCAACGCCACCACCACCATATTTTGTGTTCGGATACTCGCCAGCTTCGTTACGGCCAGCTTCACCTCTTGCATGAATGACGACAGAACC
>CAJYOV010000493.1 GCA_913776405.1 Pseudobdellovibrionaceae bacterium | reverse complement strand
ATCGTCGCGTTTGCGATTTCGTCTCTTGCTAACGGCACCCATGGGCGCAAGCCTACCGCTTTCGGTTCGCGGTGAGGCTCAAGCCGTCGCTCGCTGGATGAAGGCTCTCATAGCAAATTCCCTCGACTCAGTCGGTGGCTTCCCTGATGGCGTCGTGCGTATGACTCTGCGCCCAGGGCTCACCTCGCTCATGATTTCGATTGAAGACAACGGTCGCGGCTTCAACGACGACTTGCTGTCGAAATTGGGCGCGTCGCAAGAAGGCCGCATGACATCGAGAGAGATTCGATCAGAAGTCGAAGCGATCGGTGGTCGTTTTGAGATTCAAGCCCGCCTGGGTGTGGGTTCGCGTCTATCGATCGAACTTCCGCGTCTCGATCAGAAGCCAGCTCAGGACAAGTCGGATTCGCGTTCGCTTCAAGCGTTTAAGGGGATTCAGGGTCCAAACGGCTACCGTCCGTCTTTGTCCAGCTCGCCGCGCGCGTAAGACGGTCCCAAACGGCGGCCCACAAGCCGCCTTGTCTTTCGGGTGTCTCTAAAACATAAAGCAGATCCGCGCCACTTTCAGACAGTCGTCGCATCTCTGAATAGAGGAGCCTCGCTGCTTGAGCCGCATCCTCTGACAGATCGAGTTCTCTTGCGTGTTTCGGCAGGCTCTTGAGGGCTAAGTCCTTTGCGATCTCAGAGAGAGTTTGCGCGCTCGGTTTTTCACTCACAAGAATGAGCGGGATCGTGGGCATATAATGATGCTTCAAATGTCCGGGCGATTCGGCGCTCTCGGCGCGAACGACTTCAACCGGTTTGCTCCAGCGATCGAGAGCTTCTCTCAAATCTTCTGCCGTGACGCCACCCGGTCTCAAGATGCGAATCTGATCGTCGCCGTTCGGCGCTTTCGCGATCGTGAGCACTGTCGATTCAAGGCCGACCTCGCACGGGCCGCCGTCGATGACGAGAAGATTTGACCCCTCGAATTCCGTTTTCACGTGCTGCGCCGTTGAGGGGCTGGTGCGACCGAATTTATTCGCACTCGGTGCCGCGAGAGGCGAGCCCACCATCTTGATTAAGTCTTGTGCGAGTGGATGAGCAGGATAACGAACGGCTACCGTTTCAAGACCCGATGTAATCATGGGATCAACGGATGCGGCCTTTGGGAGAACCAGTGTCAGGGGACCCGGCCAAAAACGACGGGCGAGAAAGTCGGCTAGGGGCGGAAACTCCGCCACGATTTCTTTCGCCTGCTGAAAACTTCCGACGTGAACGATAAGTGGGTCGAAGAACGGGCGTTCTTTGAGCGAGAAGATTTTCTTGAGACCCTCGTGAGAGGCGATCGAAGCCGCTAGACCATAAACCGTTTCAGTGGGAATGGCCACAACATCGCCTTTACGAAGGAGATCGCGGGCTCGTGTCAGTTCTTGGGAGTCTAGGGGTTGCATCGTGCTTAGACGATACGATGAAGTGCCTCAAGCAGCAAGCGAGCCCAGCTCAAGCTCTGTTGATTTGAGTTGTTTGAGGCCGATGATACCGCCGAATCAGCTGGACCACCCGCAAGGTCAACCGTCGAGCCTTTCTCTAAGCCCGTTGTTGCGGCCAAGAGAATGAACACGAGCGCAACTAAGATCCGAAGGGCGTCACGGCGCTCAGTCAACTTCGACGCTTTCGAAGTGCCTGAGCCCAGTGGGCGCGTTTCATGTGGGTTGCGTGAGCGTTTCGACATCCAAAGAACTTAGCACGCGGGAACGGTCGCAGAAAGGCTAATTGGCATTTGTCTAAAAAGCTAATCGTGGTGCGATTTTCGCTTATGAGCTTGATAAGAGAAAATCGATTTGTGAACGCGTGCGACTAGTCAGGCTTGATCCTTCGCGATACCGTTAGCCTCATGGTTTTCGTATTTCCGCTTCCAAGAATCGTTCTCTTCCCCGGCACGACTCAGCCTTTGAATATTTTTGAACCTCGTTACGTCGAGATGGTAAACGACGCGATCGAGCAAGATCGTGAGATTGCGCTCGTGCAAATTGAGCCAGCTGGCGAGATGGCAAGTCGAGGTGTGCTCGGGCGCATTCGGAGCGTCGCGGGCTGCGGAAAGGTCCAGCTCTTGGAGCGCCGGCCTGACGGCACCATGCTGATTCTCTTACGAGCGACACGAAAAGTGCGACTTGATCAAGCGATTGAGACAACGAAGCCGTATCTAATGGCGGAGGTCACAACAATTCCAGAGACCGTCGATCTCGAGCCTGGGTACCAGTTTTACCTTCATCGTTTATTGAAAGAGCTTGATGGTTGGCTAGAACGAAATGTGCCAGTTCCCAAACGGCGAGCAGAATTTATCGATGACATGCTCAGCGATGAAGTTCGTGTAAACACGGCTTGTACACTTTTAATCGAAGATGCCGATTGGCTTCAAAAGCTTCTTGAAATCGATTCGCTCGCTGTCAGACTTAAAACCGCTGCGGCTTTGCTCGAGACAAGTGCAGCGAGCCATTAAAGACTCCGATGACTGAAGAAGAAAAGAAAGCCATCTACGGAGCCTGTGAGAAATTCGTTAGCGGCCACGAACCCCGCCGCATGAAAGATCGTCTAGCTGATTTGGTTTCAGCCACCAGCGAGAGCGAAGCAGCTGATGTTTACGGCCGAGGCGCTCTCATCGAAAACTTCGAGGCCGAAATTGCAAACCTACTCGGGCAGCCGGCCGCTTTATTCTTACCGTCAGGCACGATGGCTCAGCTGATCGCGCTCCGAGTTTGGTGCGACGGCAAACGTTCGCGCTCGTTTGCGATGCATGAGACGTCGCATTTAGCGCTTCATGAGAAAGACGCTTACAAACATCTTTACGGGCTTGAAGGCTCCTTCATCGGTGAAGCTGGTCGCAGTCTCGAGGCTCGAGACTTTGCTCAGATCGGGTCTGTAGCGGCAGCGATCGTCGAGCTTCCACATCGCGAGCTTGGCGGGGTTCTGCCGTCATGGGCGGACG
>CAJYOV010000492.1 GCA_913776405.1 Pseudobdellovibrionaceae bacterium | reverse complement strand
CGCGATGATGTTCGCCGTGCGGTACGTGAGAACTCGTGTTTTGCCAGAGCCGGCACCCGCCAGGATCAAAAGCGGGCCCGAGAGCGTTTCTGCGGCGTCACGCTGTGGCGGGTTTAAGGTCTTCGTCAGATTCGCTAATTCTTGAGACGCTGAAGTCGATTGCACTAAGAATCCTTCTGATATTTTGCGAACAGTTCCACTTGATTTGAGACTTGCCGAAGGCTGGCCCCGAAATCGCATTTAAGCGGTGAGTCCCTGGTAAAACGGCTCTTCGCGAAGGTGTTTGAACTCGAGGCCGATGTCGGCAGAGAGCTCGAAAAAAATTCGCGACAGGCAGCCCGGATTTGTCACCGTGGGACAGTGAACCGAAAGCGGTTTCCGAAGCCTTTCCAAATCAATTGGAAAGGGCTCGGGAACTGTAAAACAGCAGGCTGGGTTTGTGAAGCGTTCAAGCGGCAAAGTGCTTAAAACCTTAGGGAAATTCGCAAGCAGGGGTGGCCAAGTGGCGCTCACTTCGTTTGCGTTGGTTTTGAGTCTCACAGTGGCGTCCTGTTCACGTGAAAGTGACCGATTTGCGGGCGATACGTACCGTCTTCCATGGCCGGATAGCGAGGGGCAAATCGCTCTTCGCCCGGTTCAGCTTAAGACCTTGAATGATCCGGAGAACTTCGAGGGGTCAGCTGCTCGGATTCTCGTAGAGCCTGCTGAATCGAGCGGGCGCCTCATTGCTGAAAAGCCTCGCGGTCGCTACATCCGCTCCGGAAGCGGCACGATGATTCCGTCAAATTATGCGACTCTTCAGGCGGTCACGGCTTACGCACACCAGGAGAAGCTTCAGTCTTTCGATGAAAAGAATGGCGCCGCAACTTATTTGAAATGGCCACTCACCATCGGACTTCAAGTCAAAGTGGTCGATCGTGGTGCGATCGTGAACAACAACGCAATCTACGATGGAAAGTTGGACGCGCTTCTCGTTGTTCCTTACAGCCTTTCAGATCTCCCGATCGCTTTGAACGGCGGGATTCTCGCGCACGAGCATTTCCATTTTATTTTTCAAAAAGCCGTTTTGGATCGCATCGGCGTTCAGCAGTCGCAAGGGTGCCAGCATGGGATTGCGCAAACCGAAGCCGAGACACCGAGCGCGCCTCAAGAGACCGAGACTGAAACAGGTCTCGATCTCGATCTCGGTGACGAAGAGAGCATCGCGCGCGCAGCCGATGAAATCGCACCCGGCGTTTATAACGCGTTCTTGCTTCGCGCGATCAACGAGGGCCTCGCTGACTTCTGGGGCTGGTCTTACTCAGGAGATGTCGAATTCGTGGGTCGTTCTCTTCCGTCTGAAGAGCGCGTTCGACGCCTCGATCTTGAAGCCGGAAAGTTGATGGATGCGAGAGCGATCCGGCAGTCGCTCGTCGATCTTCGCAGAGCGGACAAGGTGATCCGCGAAGATTACCGGATCGGCCGCGCCTACCTTCTCGGTACACAATATGCGCGCTTTTTAAAAGGCCTTGTTTCAGCTTTGGTGGAGCAAGGGACATCGCCTGAAGTGGCTAAAGGTTTCGTGACAGCAGCGCTTGTAAAAGCCCTTCCGACACTCGGGACTGCTGTCGTGGCTTCTTACGCGACCGACTACATTTCGCCAAACCTGATTTTAAAACCGCTCATCTTAAATCTTCCAGACGTGAAAGCACCGGTTTGTACAGCTCTTGAAAATTTCCGTGCAACGGAAACAGGCTATCAAAAGCCTGCGGCTTGTAGCGGAGGTACGCAGTGATCTTGGCGTGGTTGCGGACTCTAGCGTTCGTTCAGATTTTGTTGGTCTCGTTCTCGGTTTTTGTCTCGGGCCTCGTAGCGCCATCCCTTGCGGTTGCAGGGACGATGGCTTCGGTCGGAACGACGATGAGTTATTCTCTCGATACGTCAGGCCGCAACTACGAAGCGAACACGCCATTCTCGTTGCGTGGTGGCTATCGGTTCTCGCTCGCAGATCTCTACGGCGAAGTATCGTTTTTTTCATCGAAGTCGAGCGGCACTGAAATGGTCGGCGTCTCCTCGCGCGATCTCGAGTTTCTTTTCTGGGGGCGGAAATCGTTTTCGCTCTCTCGCTCTTTTGCGCTCTTCGGAGCGCTCGGTTTTGGAGGCCATCAAGAGACGGTGAAGACGAGATATGCGGGCGATACCTATTTGGATGAAGGCCGCATCGAAGCCGTTGGTGCCGTAGCAAGTGGTGTTCAGTGGCGCCTGACGAAAGCGATCGAAGCCAGTCTCGAAGGGCGAGTGAGTGCAGCGGAATCGTATGCGCCAAACCCACGGTTCGGCTTGGGCGCCTTTATTGGATTTGCTCTCTAGATTTCAAATTACGAAGTTGTGAGTCCGCGGCCGCGCCTGCAGCCGTCTTTGATGACAAACACCATTCGAAAATAAAAAAGGCGGCTTTCAGTGCCGCCTTTTTTATTGAGTCATGCGCGTGTTTGATTAGCGCGTGATTTTCTGAACGATCGCCGACTGAAGATCAGCTTGTTTCAAGAGTTGCGCACGGTAAGTCGTCGCATCTTTCATTGTCTTGAAGCTACCAACGCTTACGCGGTACCAAGTTTTGCCGTTCACTGTCGCTTCAACCGGGAACGCCGGGAAGCCCTTTTTCACGAGTTCATTTGCGTGCTGCTTTGCTGCGTCTGCAGTCGGGTAAGAAGCAACTTGAACTGTGAATTCAACAACGCTGTTTGCGCCGACTGTCTTCGGAAGCGAGGTGGGTGTGCGACCTTCTGCTTTCGCGGCAGATTTCGTTTCGCCGTGACCCTCAGTCGGTGCTGCGTTCTGCGCTACGCGCTGAGCGGCTGCGTGCGCAGCTGAGAGATCAACTTTGCCAGCCTTCACTGCCGCTTGAGTTTTCGCTGCTGGCGCTGCATGCGAGTCGCCGTGAGCGTCTTCACCGTGTGCTGCTGCGGCAGCTTTCGGAGCTGCGTGTGCATCTGCTTTCGCGGGTGCAGCTGCGTGAGCGTCCTCACCATGAGCGTCACCATGGACATCGGCGTGGCCAGCAGCCGGTGCTGCGTGAGCATCGCCGCGCGCGGCTTCGCCGTGTTCGTTTGCAGATGCGACGTTGCGGCCGCTTGAGTTTTCGCCAGCGCCTTTTTCGTCGTTCATGTATTTGTCTGAAAGGGCTGCGACTTCTTCTTCTTCGATTTGTTCGTCAGAGCCGTGCGCTTCGTCTGAAGACGCTGTGTAGGTCTGTGAACTAAAATCGCTTTCGAGCGCTTTCAGTTGGTGATCGCTGTCGCTCATTTGCTTTCCGAAATACACGCCTGATGAAAAGGCGAGTAACGAAACAAACGCGATCAATAACATTTTGAGAACCGTATCCATCCTGGAAGACCCCAGCTCATTCTTAATCATCGAAGACATTCCTTGCGTGTTTACCCAATGTTATCGAGCGCATCGACAATTGGTCAACGTGTCAAACCCTTGACATACATGAGTCTGGGGCGCCTCATGGGCGCATGTCGCGCCCTTCGCTCACAGACCTCCGTCGATATCTTGAAGTTGCCCAACAAGCTGCCGATGCCTCGAGAGTCATCCTCAATAGTCATTTCGGCAACTTACGAAACGTCGAAGAAAAATTTCAGGCGGGTCTTGTCAGTGAAGCCGACCGTGCGAGTGAACACTCCATCGTCGATATCCTTAGAAAATCTTTTCCTGATCACGGAATTCTGGGCGAAGAATTTGGCAGAAGTGACACGGTCGGCGTCTCAGACCAAGCCAACGTCGAGGCCAGTGAGCCCAGCCACCTGTGGATGATTGACCCACTCGACGGCACGACCAACTACATTCACGGCTTCCCTTTTTTCTGTATCAGTATCGGTCTCGAGATCGACGGTGAGATGGTTCTAGGCGTTGTCGATGCACCTCAGCTGGGCACACGCTATCACGCGATTCAAGGCGGCGGCGCTTTCAAAAACGGGCAACCCATTCGCGTAAGCCCTCGCACGGAAGCGCGCGACGGTCTCTTTGCAACAGGGTTCA
>CAJYOV010000491.1 GCA_913776405.1 Pseudobdellovibrionaceae bacterium | reverse complement strand
CTGCTTCGTTTTATCGGTGAGCGGTAGGCAAAATCGCTCTGAATTGTTTCAATACGAAACGTCATTTCTCTAATCTCAGCACATCTCGAATCAAAAGTTCGACAGAGTTGAAGCCCACGTCTCGTTCTAAAACGCCAGGCTAAGACGCTGTTTTCTTTCACGCTTTAATGTCTCAATCCCATCTTGAGAATCTTGGAGTCTGGCCCTCGATTTGCGTCATCAACCTCGAGGAAGCCTCCGATAGGTCAGAGCTGGATTGTTACTGGAACGTTAGGAGCAGACGCGTGAAACGAGCATCAGACGGGACAACGAGCCTCTCATCAAGAATGCGGAAAAGTGCCTGGGTCGTGTTAGCGATCCCGACGCTCGCGTTTTTAACGACGTTCCAAAACTGCTCGAAGGTGGAATTTGCGAGCACCGACGCCTTAAAGTCGACAACGCCAGGCGAGAAAGAATCGCAGTTCGCGACACTGACTGCAGGCGATTCGGCAAACTTCCCGCCACTTAAGCTTGTTTTCGTCGTCGATAACTCCGGCACGATGCAAATCAACCAAATCAACCTCGCTCAAGCGTTCGGCAAAATGTTCGAAGGCGATAACGCGTCGAACTTAGCTCCGTTCGATTCGACAGCTATCGTATTGAATACGGCTCAACGCTCAATCGCTTCGACTGACGCGCTTTACTCAAAACTTCCGAAGCTCGGTTTGACGGAGCTCACGTCGTTGCCGCTTTCAGACGTGCGCGCCCTCCGCGGCGGCTCAACTTCTGACGGTCAATTGGGAGGCGATCTTGCGGGCTACGCCGTCGTGTCGTCGATGGCAAACGGCTTAACGACGTTGTCATACTCACCAATGCCAGTTCTCGGTGTCGACGGTTCATCTCTCGACGTCGGCGTTCGCAAACTTGCAGGCGGCTCAGTCTCTGAATTCTCGAAAGCGTTCTCAAATCGCATCGCGGTTTTAGACCCGGCACGTTCGGCAATTGACCCAGCAACTCGCCGCGGAATTCTTGACCCGATCGTCGATCAAGAAAGCGGTCTTTGCGCGATTGCTCGCGTTCTCAAAAATAATTCAGGGCTTTTGAACAAAGGCGATCTGTCAGCCTTCGTTATCGTGTCTGACGAAAACGATGCGGACCCAACTGGCGCGAACTGTATCGACCAAGTCGTCGACTACCGTGGCACAGAAGCGTTGATCGACGGACGCTGTGAACGCCCGACATCGACGGTCAGTTACTTCAAAGCCATTCAAAATCCGGATGCGGCAAAATGCCAGGTGGCGTACTCGACCGGCCTGACTTACGATTACAAATATAAGTACCGTGTCACAACAGTGTCGTACAAGAAGCAGCGTTATCAGTACGATCAGCTCAAGACGTCGGTTCTCTATAAAACGTCTAGCTACGTAGCCGATGTTCAAAAAACGAAAGTTTCGTATTACACGAAAGATCCGTCTTACAAAGTCCCGCAAACAAAAATCTCGTACTTCACAGAATCGAAGTCGTGCGACATGCGAGACGGCATCGAAATCAATTGTAAGTACTCCTACCCAGCGGCGAGCGTAACGGTCGATGGTACGGCATCGGCGAACGCCTGTGCGGCTTTCGCCTCGGGCAAACTGCCAGCAAACGCTGTAACGAACAAATCGCAGTACCCAATTACGTGCGCGGCAGCCGCTTCGCGCGTTGTGAAAGGCGCTTGTTCGTCAACTGATTCAGCGATCGAAGATTGTAACCAGAACTATTCGAGCCTCAAGACGACAGAACTCGCAGGCCTTCACGGCGCGAACTGCGACGCCTTCGTAGCTAACAAGCTTGGTGCTGGCGCGGTGTATGCTGACGCCGGCAAAAAACCGTCTTGCGAAAACGCGACGACTCGTACGGCCTCGACGGTCGGCCGCTGCCCAGCGAACGCTGTGAACTGTGTCGAAACGTTCAGTGCAGATAAGACCGCTGTCTTTAACGGTGTCGGCACATCGTCTTGCTCGTCATTCGCGAACTCGAATCTCTCAGGCGTTAACGGCGCCGTGCTCTCGAACGCGCCTGCGGGCGATCTTCCACGGTGTTCGACTGCCGCTTCGGTCACTGTCGGTGCGGACGGCGTTTGCCCGACAACACTTCCGGTTGATCGAGCAAACTGTAAAGCGATTGCGGGTACGTCTGTCGTAACACGCAACTACACAGGTGAGCCGTCGAACGGTCAATCTTGTGAGGCGTTCCTTGCGGCGCAATCATCGCAGCCGACTGATCGTTCAAAACAAGGCGAGCCGGTCGTGTGTGATTCGAAAGATGCAACACAAACGGTCGCGGCATCCCTCACCTACTCAAACTCGGTCCTCCCAGGCTACTCGCCCAAAGCGAACGATGCGTGTTCGCCGGCTTTGATCTCATACATCAAAACGAAACACGCCCTTTCGGCTGACCCTTCTTCGTGTGCGGTGACAGCCATCAGTTCAGCAAAAGACACGCTCTCAAACACGACATGCGCTGCGCAGACAGCCCAATCGACTTGCAGCTCGAGCAGCGACAAGAAACGCGGCTGTACATTCTCGGATATCGCTGAAGGCGCCAAGTTCGAGACTGCGCGTTCTTCGACCACGGTTGACGAGATGCTCACTTGCGACACGCAGTGTTCGGACACGAACCTCTGTAAAGATAAATCAGGTACCGTTGCCGACAACTTTAACTCGTGTGTGGTAACCGCAGCCAAGAAGACGACGAAGACCTTCACGCAAGAGCTTCAGTCAAATCAAGCCAAAGTCTGCGCGCAAAGCGACTCGCTTGTTCAGACAAAAGGCCCTTATTACCTTGAAGGCAAAACGACGAAGTACGTTGCTGGCGACGCTTCCAAAAATGCAGAACCAAACGCTCTCGCCAACTACATCAAATCACGTTCGGCGGAGTTGTTCGGATCATCAGCACCTTCGGTCTCTGTCTTCGTTCGCCAAAAGAACGACGCGATGGGTACCAACGGTTCAGAAGGTACGGCCTATAACGCGTTTTCAGCGATGATGGACGGCCAATCGCACTCGGTTCTCTCAAATGCGGACACGTACGCCTCATCGCTTCAGTCACTCGGCGGCGTCATTCGCTCGAAGCTCAACCGCTCAATGTCGATTCCAGGGTTCTCTGGCGATCAGAAAGTCTTGAAAGCATGGCACCGCAGCGGAAACTCGGGTGAGTGGATTGAAGCCGCAGAAGGCAGCGATTGGACCGCTTCGGGCGGTACTGTCACACTTTCGGAAAACTTCGATTTCAAGTTCGGCGACCAATTCCGCTTCGAGTTTAAATAACACCCCTCGACTTAGGTCAGTACGCAGTCAGGCGCGAGTCTTCGGGCTCGCGCTTTCTTTTTTGCCCTAGCGCCCGTACACTGGCGACACCATGCCTGCGACATCAAACGGAACGCGCTCTTACTTCGACCGAATTCAAAAATCCACTGGTAAAGCGACGCTGACGAACCCGCTCGGGACAGCGACGAATTTAACTGTGTCGCGCATCGGCTTCGGTGGCTACCGCGTTCACGAGTTCGAACCCGAACATCGCCAAGCTCTTCGCGATGCGCTTGCAAAAGGTATCAACGTCATCGATACAAGCTCGACTTATACGGATGGCGCGTCGGAACGCATGGTCGGCGACGTGACTCGTGAGATGATTGAGCAAGGAACACTCGCTCGCGAAGAGTTCGTGTTGGTTACAAAAGTCGGTTACGTGCAGGGCTCGAATCTCCGTGAGGCGAAAGAACGCCAGGGCACCGCGCGCGCGTTTCCCGACATGGTCGAATTTCAACAAGATGTCTGGCACAACATCTCGCCCCAGTTCTTGGAAGATCAGATCACAAAATCTCTTGAGCGCTTAAAGACAGACTCGATCGACGTGCTGCTCCTCCATAACCCGGAGTATTTCTTAAAGGCTGGCGGATCACGCGACGTTTACTACGCGCGCATTGAAAAAGCCTTTCGCCATCTCGAAACGGAATGCGAGCGCGGCCGAATCAAGTACTACGGCATCTCTTCGAATACGTTTCCTGAAGTTGAAAGCCGTTCCGATTTCACGTCTCTTGTGAAAGTTCTTGAAATCGCGCGCTCGATCTCGAAGGGGCATCGTTTCGCCGTCGTTCAGTTGCCTTTTAATATTTACGAAGCTGGCGGCGCGCTTCACTTGAACAACAACCGTGAGAGTGTTTTCGAATACGCTCAGAAAAACGGTTTAGGAGTTCTCACGAATCGCCCGTTTAATGCCTACGCGAAAGGCCGTTTAAGCCGACTGACGTCGTTCCCCACGCATGACGAGGTGGAAATTAAGGGCGGACTTCACCAAACTCTTGGCCGGGCCATCGAGCTCGAAAAACGCGCTCCCGGTTATCCGAAAGCGAATAAAGCCTTCCAGTGGGCTCACGCGCTCCGAGAAAATCTCTCTGAGATGGATGACCTGCTTCAGTGGCGCGAAGCTTTGTACCAACAGATCTACCCGTCGATCCGTCAGGCGCTCTCTCGCTTACCGAGTGATCAACAGGTCTGGGCCAATGATTATCAAACTGCGATCTCAGAGCTCTTGAAGCTCGTAACAAGCGATCTCGAAAACCTCGCACAACAGAAGAGCCAACTCCTCGGCGAGCAACTCTCGGCTCAATCGCCGGCTCTCGCCGACTCCAAATCGCTCTCGCAAAAAGTGCTTCGCATCTACGAAGCCTTCCCGCAGATCTCAACGATTCTCGTCGGCATGCGCACCCCCGCTTACGTCGACGACGTCCTAAACTCCGGCGCCCCGCTTGCCGAATCGTCCGCTCGCGAAGCCCTCATGCGCCTCCAACGCTTCCGCTCCTAACCGAAGGCTCGGAAGGTGCCAGGCTCCTTTTTGCAACTGTC
>CAJYOV010000490.1 GCA_913776405.1 Pseudobdellovibrionaceae bacterium | reverse complement strand
GGTCGTCCGCCAAAGGGCGCTCGAGACCTCGCTATGATCGAAACGCTTCGCTCCTCTTTAAAATCCAAGTCTATAAAAGAAGCGATCGCGACTTTTCTTCTTCAGCCCGAATTCGCTCTAGCTACAATCTCGAAGGACTAAGCATGAAATTGAGAAAAGGTATCCCAAGTTTAGTTCAAGTCTCAAGTTCACGTCGAATGTTTTTAAAATCTGCGAGCGGTGGACTACTCGCGATTCCACTCATGCCTTCGCTACTCACCTTTGCGTCTGAGAAAGCAGCTGCGGCCACATCGAAACCGCTTCGTTTCGTGAATGTCTTCACTCCTTACGGAGGGCTTCAACACAAAAATTGGTTCGGACAGCGCCTACCTCAGACGACGCATCAACTTTACGCCAATCATGAAGCTAGAGTTGGCTCTAT
Source organism: Pseudobdellovibrionaceae bacterium (assembly GCA_913776405.1). Classification (GTDB taxonomy): domain Bacteria; phylum Bdellovibrionota; class Bdellovibrionia; order Bdellovibrionales; family JAMPXM01; genus CAJYOV01. Next base: position 4,479 of record CAJYOV010000490.1, on the reverse strand, counting down.
CTCGCCGCTCCTTACAAGCGGCGGACTCTCCCCGGTTTTAAACGAGAGTTACTCAAATCTCTGGGCCAATTCTAATCTCGTAATCGGCGCGGATCAGCCGTATTACCTTGGACACACGCGCGCAGTTCCGACAGGAATTTTTGCGAAAAACCATTCGGGATATTCATCGCCCAATGATGCGAACCCGTTTGAGACTGAAGCCCCAATCTCGATCGAGTATCCGAGCATTGACCAGATCATGGCGTTCGCTGGCGGAAACGGAATTTACAAAGACGGTGTCGGTTGGAGACGTCGCAATCTAAATATGGCAACCGATTGGTCCAACACAGCCTATGGACGCGATAACCCCTCCGACAACAGCTCGCGCGTTTTACCTCGGGACCTTATCGGTTCGCCCTCGGGCGCTTTCAATTACCTCTTCGGCTCAGGCCTTCAGGCCTCCTCAGGCTCAAACCCAATTCTGGCTTTGATTAACGAATTCTGGCCCAGTGGCCGAAATCTCGTGGCAAAGCTGAGTGGATCAGATCGCGAAACGCTTGATCAGCTTTTTGATTTAGCATCTCAAGCCGCCCGAGATTATTCTGTCACACCGCCTGATCTCAGCAGCATAACTAAACCAACCGGGACTGATTTGAGCTGGAGCGATGCGCGTTCGCTTCAAGCCATGGCAGACATCATCGCGCTTGCGTTTAAATGCGATGTAACGAGGATTGTGACGATAAGAATTGGCGAGGCGGTTAAAGGTTATGATTGGCATGCGCTTAGCCATTTAATTGAAGGCACCAACCCTGATGCGGGCCAGGCAGAGCTTGTTGAAATTCATCAACACATCTCGAACAACTTCGTCTCGCGCCTCGGAAATAATCTACTTGCTCAAGACCCATTCGATCCTCAGCATTCGATGCTCTACAAGTCCTACGTCCACTGGGGACACGAACACAAAGTCGCACATCACAATTATTCGAATCCCATGTTTACTATGGGTGCAGCTGGCGGAAGATTGAATACCGGCATTTTTGCCGATTTGAGAAACATGAATCGGCAAAGAAGCGTAAACGACGGAAGCGGCGACCCGATCTACGCTGGAGATGTGATCAACCGCGCGTACGCGACAGCTTTCTATGCGATGGATGTATCTAGAAGCCATTACGAGGTTGCTCGCGGAGGCATTAACGATCAGACAGCGGTTCTTACGACTGGATACGGTTACCATCTGCAAAATGCTGGTAACGCCTGGAATAGCACTCCCGCCTACGATTTGAGCCGCTTCGGCGAGCCCTGGGAGTTTCTCGTAAAGTCAGGGACAAGTTGGGACTGAGTGAGGAAGTTTCATCAAAGCACATCAAGATTGGGAAAGGTCTCCGATATTCAGCGACCGGACAGCGCGTTGGGTAGCCTGTAGGACTTCCGTTGGTCGCTCCAACTTTCTCGCGTAATCTCCGGATCCCAAGAGCATGTCATCCAAGACGTTCTGCAGTAGAAGCATCGTCTCCGCGAGAAAGAGCGCGCGAGGCTCCATTTCGAGCACCTCGCTTAATATCTCGTCGACTGGGGAGTCGCATATCGACTCACGTTTCAGCCTCCGAGCATATCCCTGTAAAGCGAGTTCTAGGCTCCGGTACGCATGGAGAGTTAGGGGTTCGATACCTAACATTCCCTCCGTCTCGTTGATTAGTTCCGCCGCGAACAGATGTCGCGTGCTTTCAGCGAAGTACGTTTCTGATGAAACTTCCCTTTTAATGAATCCCAATCTTCCATCTGCTCCAGCTAATAATACTACGAGCGTTGAGTAGAAGGTTTGAAGATGGGAATCAAAAATGCACGATGGCAAAATCCGTTGATCGAAGACATTCGGCGAACGCACCGGCAGATTAATGTCCGATCTCTCACGTTTCATGAGGCCGTCGAAAATTAATCAGGTTAAATGACCCTCAGCTATCGGACGACTAGATCGATCACGATAGGCCTAGTTGAAGAAAGCCGATCACCTCAGCTTAGTTTATTCAAGTCGATGACTCTCAGTGCTTTTAGGCTGCTCTTGCGTCAAACGTCTAATTTCATCTTCGTGCTCATTCGCAAAATAGCCAAAGTAGTTTTCTCTGGGCATTTGCCACGTTGAAACTGGCTTATTCGCATTCAAATATCGAAGGTTAACTGCGCGGGTGACTTCGTAGCCAAGATTGTAGAGCGTCGCCAGGACCCCGATGTTTTTTGCAACGTCCACTTTTGCGAGTCTGCTATAAGCGTAAACCGACCGAGCGAGCGTTGCGCAGATGATGTGAATCGAAGGCTCCACTTCTGAAACGAGTTTCTGAACCGCCGGCATATCATCGAGTGTGACTTTAGGAATTCTTCCTCTCGACACTCTAGCGACGTCATCACTTGAAGTGAGAGCTCTTAAGAGCGAGATTTGCCCAGGTCCAAAGGTCACACCTACTGGAAAGAAGGCAACCTTCGGCGATACTTTTTGAACAAAAGGATCTTCGTTTGGGGATAGATCGAGATAATCAGATTTATTCCATGCTCGCCGCGTTCCACGTGCGATGTGAAGACTAGAGTCCCATACGGACGCCATACATATCCACGACCAGTAGTCAGATCGCTGTGGCTGGCACGCATTTAACTGCGCCATCTTGAGGTATGATTTAAGTTCGTCAGCTCCTGAATAGAAAGACTTTGAAGGAATAAAGGCCGCCATATTCTGGAGCTTCATCTCGTAATCATTATTGAACGTCATCTCTGTCAGCATCACAGCTAAGACAGCGGCAGGGTCAACTTCGTAAAGACGTGCAATATCAGTAACCATCGTTAACAGCCGCTTGTCCGATGAAAATGTGTTAAGGCGGTCGACAAATCGAGAGTTTGCTTTCGGCAGGATCTCGACAAGTGAATCTGATTTTGCAAAGAAGCGCACACGCGTTTTTGCGGGAATCTTCAAATCTGCATCGACCAAATGACCAGGGCCGATTGCCGCCGAAACCTTTGGGATAGGCTCCGCTGAATCTACCATTAAACGCCGCCCGTCTGCCTGAAACAACCCCGTAAACCGCTCCTCGGCTCTCGAGAGTGTCGAGAAGGCAGACGCAAAGACGAAAATTGTGAGGCTAAACAACCTGAGCATGAAAGCTTCCATCGATCGCATGTTTCCCTGACTCTGTCTTCAAGCCCCGTGCCTTGATCGCTTCTTGAACTCTGCTGAATCGACATTCCTCAAGTTCGCTATGTCTTTATCGAATCTCGTCGAACATGTCGGGCGCGAGAGTGCGAAGTCGGTTGTTAGTAAGTTCATCACTTCCTGAATTTGTACTTGGAGCGAAAGTTTATCGAACTTCGCCAAACACTGAGAGGCCTAGGTGTAACAAGTGATCATCACTCTGAGCCGTTAAGCAATTATTGTCTAAAATACGGGAGCATGACGATGAAGTTAGAAATTGAGATCTGCGATTACCGTATCATCATCGACGAATGCGATTTAGAGCGCGTAACAAGAAAAAATTGGTCCGTAAACAACAAATCAGGCCACCCGGTCTTTCAGACACGCATTGTTTGCGACGGTAAACCTAAGCGGATTAATCTCGCTCGATTCATACTCGATCCGCCTCCAAATCTGCTGGCGGTACAGGCGAATTTAGACAGACCGCTCGATTACTCGAGAGACGCTCTCAAAGTAATGGACATGGCACATCGGCAGTCTCGACTTCGGAAAACAAAACAGTCAAAGACATCGCGCTTTAAAGGCGTCTCGCTCTGCAAAAAATCTGGCTTGTGGAGAGTTGGCATCAGGCCATTCGGCAATTCAATCTACATCGGTGCTTACCCCTGCGAGAGAGAAGCAGCAAAAGCCTACAATGACGCAGCCAGAAAGTATTTCGGTGACCACGCCTATCAAAACGATCTGTTCGATTCAGAAGATTTTCCTCAACCTATTGCTTCTTGATTCAAGGATAGAAGACGCATGCATTCAGTCTCAGAACCTGAGAGCGGTTTTACAATAGCCGAGATCTTGCTCGCGCTGGCGATGAGTTCGGTCGTCGTGGTTGCGGCCGCAGAGGTCATGCGTTTATCAGCGAGCAGCCTTCAATCGAGCTCAATCGACGGAGCGATTTTCGATACGAAAACTCTCCTCCGAAGAGAATTGATCGTTCAGAAAAGTTCATCTGCAGCTGCTGTTCATTGCGCTTCAATTCTAAACCTTGATGAAAGAAAATCTGGAAGATTTGACTCCTCTCAATCAGCAAAAAACTACGTCACTATCCAGTCTCAACTCGGGCTTATCCGGTCAGAGAGCGTATTACCAACAGAGTCGAGAGCGCTGATTCACGAAATTTTCCTCAGCAACAATATGCCTGTCGTTGTTCCAGGAAAGACCACGTATTTATCTGATCTTTATGTCCAGCCTCGTCGCAATATCCTGCTAGCACCTCGGAAGATTGCGACACTCAGTGTGGAACTGTCGCCGGCTTCTCAGACCGTACGATG
>CAJYOV010000489.1 GCA_913776405.1 Pseudobdellovibrionaceae bacterium | reverse complement strand
GATGTAACGAACAGCAAGCCCATGAGCGGCGCACACACGAGGATCGCTTTTTTACCGACGTACCAAACCGCAGGCTTATAGTCGCCTTCGCGAGCGGCCGTGATCAGGAACGACCCGATCGACTCAGTTACGATTTCAGAGATTTGTTGGAGCATGAAACGGCCGAGCATCCAGAGAACCATCGCGGATCCCAAGAGCATCAAGACGGAGCCGAGCTCGCGAGTCATCGCGACTTGCCCTCGCTTGCGGAAGTCTTGGCGCCGCTGCTCCGTCGCCTCTTCCGTTCTCTCTTCTCCGTCGTCTGCCACCGTTAAGTCCTTCCTGGACTTAAACCCCAAACATCATGTTTGGGGGCGGCGCCTACATCGCTTTCATGAACTTGAATAGCAGTTCAGCGAAAGACACCATTTGGTGGTCGAGTTCCATTACCATTGCCGGGATCGCGATGATCATTACCAACATCGCCGCCAAGAAGTTGACGGCTTGAGAGGTCACGAGCACGTTGATCTGCGGCACCACTCTCCCGATAATTCCCATCGCAACGTTCATAAAGAAGATGGCGACCATTACCGGGGCTGAGATCTTGATTCCTGCCTCGACCACCGACTGCAGGATTAGACCGCTGTCTTTAAACACAGCAATGTCGATGCCAGCATTCAGCGGAATTGCGTCGAAGCTCTGGGCCAGTCCAGTGAGGAAGAAGTGATGACCGTTCAAAGCGAGGAAAAGTAAAGTAGCAACAGCTACATAGAAGCTTTCTACTGTAGTGACTGTCGACTGCATCGCGGGGTTAAAGATCTGCGCGTTAGCAAGACCTGCACTTGTTGCGATCAAGTTACCGCCACAGCTGACGGCAAAGAAGAAGAGTCGTGTCAAAAAACCGAGAGTGAGGCCCGTGAGAACCTCTTTGCCGGCAAGCCAAATGAGATCCGAACCCAGACCTTCGGCCGTAAGTCCCGCATGCGGAATGACTGGAAAGAGAACCGTCGCAACCGCGAGCGACAAAAGAATCTTCAGCGGACCCGGAACGTTGTAAACGCTGAAGACAGGCCATGTAATCAAGAACACCGACACTCGGATGAGCACCAGTGCAAACGCCACCATTTCCGATTCATTCAGCCCAAACGCCGGCATGCGCACTCCTCGGCGGTACCGCGTACGATTTTGCCACACGCCGCGGCTAACGCGGGGAGTGGCAAAATCGTGCGCGGTACCCTCTAGCTTACTCGCGAACGAACATCGACATGTTCTCGAACAGATTCACTGTGAACTGCGAGAGGACATCGAGCATCCAGGGCCCTGCCAGGATCAGCACGACGCCGATAATGATCATCTTTGGGATGAACGTGAGGGTTTGTTCGTTGATCTGCGTGATGGCTTGCAGAACGCTTACCACGAGGCCCGTGACAAGAGCCGCCCCCAAGAGCGGCGCTGAGAGCATGGCCGTCGTGCGAAGCGTATCTGCGCCCAATTTCATTATGAGTTCTTCAGTCATGATTTAACCTCAACCGAAACTTTGGACCATTGAGCCGACGAGGAGTGTCCAGCCGTCTACGAGAACGAAAAGCATAATTTTGAATGGAAGAGAGATCACAACGGGTGGAAGCATCATCATGCCCATCGCCATCAGCACGGCCGAGACGACCATATCGATTACGAGGAATGGCAGATAGATGATGAAGCCGATTTGGAATGCAGTCTTCAACTCCGAGATCACGAATGCTGGGATCAAAACCATCGTTGGGACATCGACGCGAGTCTTCGGCGTTTCGATTTTTGAAAGGCGAACGAAGAGTGCGAGGTCCGCATCGCGTGTTTGGTTAAACATGAATCTGCGCAGCGGAACAAGGGCTTCATCGACTGCTTTTTCTTGCGAGATTGTGCCCGCGAGATAAGGTCGGAGCGCCTTCGTATTTACGTCCTCGAACACGGGTCGCATAACGAAGAACGTGAGAAAGAGTGCAAGACCGACAAGCAACTGGTTCGGCGGCATTTGCGCGGTACCGAGTGCTTGGCGAAGGAAGGAAAGAACCACGATGATACGCGTGAAGCCCGTCATCATGATGAGAATCGCTGGTGCGAGTGTCAGCACCGTCAAGATCATCAGGATCTTAACCGCGTTCACAACTTCGTCCGGCTTATCCGTAGTTTTGAAACCGAGATTCACGCTTGGCAACGTCACTTGCGCAAAAGCATGAGACGCGCCGAGAAGAACGAACAGACCCGCTAGAACCGCAAAAGCCTTAAAGCCTGCGCCCTTCATGAATTTCTCCATTAAAGATTTCTCATGTTTTTCAAACGGCTCGAAACTGTATCGCGAATTTCGCTCAAGCCGCGCATCGCGATCGGCTCGTCGTCTTGATCCGCGTCTTCTTCGATGAAATCTTCCATCGAGTGATCGAACTTCTGTGGAAGTGCTTCTGGAATTTCGTCGTCAAGAAGCGAGAGTGTCTTCAACATCGTAATATTCTGATCAGTCACACCGAGAAGGATCGTTTCACCTGCGACTTGTACGATCGTGAGATTCTTCTTCGGGCCCAAGTGGTGCGAAGTGAGAACCTTGATACGCGTATTCTTCTGATTCTTTGCGCCCGACTTCTTTGACCAACGATTTAAGCCAAAGGCCGCTGAACCGCATGCAACTGCGAGCACACCGAGAGTCATGAAGATACGGAAGAAGCCGCTACCGCCGGCTTGCTTAGCGTCCTTCTTCGACTGGAAAACTGGGATCTGGTCTTCTGGCAGTTTCGCTTGAGCGGCTTTCGCGGCGTCTGCGGCTGCTTTAGCGGCATCGACTTCGGTCGTCACGCCAGTGGCGCCCGCTGCGGCAAACGCCGGATCGGTCGTATCTGAAGTAGCGAGCGCTGCGGTGTCTGTTGTAGCCGCAGTCGCGCTGTCCGAACCTGAACCATTTGAGATTGAACCATTTCCTGCAACGAGTGCGGAGTCACCGCCACCGACGACAAGCTTTGCCGCCATTGGCTCCGCTGCCTCTTCAGCTGCAGCTTCGACCTTCGCCGCTTTCTTTACTGGTTTCGCCTCGGCCTGAGTAGCCGCGATGACGAGAGCGAGAATCGAGAGAAGGCGGAAGGCTTTACGTGCAGATCTTTTCATTTGAGCTCGTCCTTAAGCTTGATGAGAGAACAGAGAATTTTTCGGTCTAATTCGCCTTTAAGTAAGCTCTGCGTGAGCTTACTTCAATTGCTCAACGCGTTCCGCTGGCGAGATGATGTCCGTCAGGCGCACTCCAAACTTCTCGTTAACGACAACGGCTTCACCGCGCGCAACCAGCTTATCGTTGACGAGAACTTCCATCGGCTCGCCCGCAAGCTTCGAGAGTTCAATAACAGAACCCTGACCGAGATTGAGAAGTTCGCTCACCAACATTTTCGTGCGACCGAGTTCGACGGTCACGCGAAGGGGGATGTCCATGATCAGGTCGAGATTGCGCTCGCGTTTTTGGCCTTCGCCGCGTTTCGCTGCAGCACCCGAATCATCGGCTTCGAGGAGGCTGTGGATGTTGTTCTTTTCATCAGACATAGTTATTCCTTCGAGACTTTCTTTGTGACCTGAACCGCGACCGATCCATGGTTAATTCCGTAAAAACTTTTGAATTTTTTAACGCCTTCGATCTGCACGTCGAACTCACCGTTCGCATCCTGATCGAGAGAAATCACATCACCTGGCTTCATGTTCATAAGCTCTTGAAGAGTGATTTCCGTGTAACCAAGGTCAACCTTGATATCGACGTCTGTTTCCATAAGCTGCTCTTGAATGATACCCGCCCATAGCTTCTTGTCCGTTTGATCCGATTCAACTTGGAACCCGCTTGAAAGCTTTTGTTTGATCGGCTCGATTGTCGAATATGGGATGACGAGCGTGATCGTGCCGTTTGCGTTCTCGAGTTCAACGTCGAAAGTTGAGGCGATAACGACATCCGTTGGTGGCACGATACCGACAAACTGTGGGTTCACTTCAGTACGTACGAACGAGCAGTCGATCTTCTCAACCGAAACCCAAGCTTGTTCGAGATCGTCGATCGCGAGCTCAACGACTTTCTTAACGATCGAGAGTTCGATCGGCGTAAAGTCTTTACCTTCAATTTTTGTGTAAGGACGGTCGTCGCCGCCGAAGAAACTATCGACCAACGCGTAGGCGAGTTTAGATTCGATAACTAGTAACGCTGAACCGCGAAGCGCGTTGAACCGAAGAACGCTCATGCACGTTGGCATCGGAAGCGTGTTGATGAACTCGCCGAACTTCAAGAAATCGGTCGAAGCATGGTTCAAGGCCGCGATTTTACGAAGCGCGCTCGAAAGAGAAACGCGGAACGAGCGCATGAATTTTTCATAGATAACGTCGAGCTGCGGAAGGCGCCCGCGAATGATGCGGTCTTGCGACGTTAAGTCGTAATTGACGACGACGCGCTCGTCGTTGCCTGCGGCTTTCTCGCCACCGTCTGCAAGCTCCCCCTCGGAAACCGCAGCCAGTAACGCGTCAACTTCACTTTGCGAAAGGACCTGATTCATAGGCGTTAACTCCGGCTCGGCTTGCGATCACTCGCATGCCCGACTCACTTCATTAGTTGAAGATGAACTCTGTGAATAAGACGCGCTTGATCTTGCCGCTCGTTAGGAACGAATTGACCGTGTCGCGGATCTCTTCACGCAAAAACTCTTTGCCTTCAGGTGTTGAAAGCTGAGCGTACGTTTTACTCGAGAGAAGAATGATGATGATGTCGCGGATCTGCGGCTTACGCTTATCGATCTCTTCCGAGATTTTTCCGCCTTCGACTTCGAGATCCATGTTTACTTTAAGAAGTTTGTTGCCGCGATTGCCCGAAAGGTTCACGAGGAACGTCTCCATCGGGATCGTTTTACCGATGAATTCTTGCGACTCTTCATCGTGGCCGCCCGCCGCTTCACCGTGTTCGCCGGCTTTCGCTTCGCCATGCTCACCCGCTTTGGCTTCGCCGTGACCTCCGCCGCTTTCGCCGTGTTCGCCCGCTTCTTTCACCATGCCGTTGGCGGCTTTATCGATGATCTCAGCGTTTGCTTTATCTTTCTGACGACCGGCATAGACCATGAAACCTACGCCGCCCACGACCGCCATGTTTAGGACAACAAGCGCGTAAAGAATAATAGGCTTTCCGCCTTTCGATTCTTTTCCGCCGCTTTCTGGCGCGGCCGCTGCCGCTTTCTCTTCTGCCACACTAGCCCCCGAATTTTTTCTGACTCAATCTCTAGATAAAGCATGGGCTGTGCCAACCCGACCTTCGTAGATACAGGTCGAGTGTTTTCAGAAAGCGCTAGAGTTAACTGCTTGATGACAGGTGGTTTGAAGTAAACAACCGAGACTTACACTGTTCTAGTCTGGTGTCGGAACTGACGGAGGCTTCAAAAACCAAGTCAGTGTTTTGACTGGCCCTAGGGCGTAAGACTCGACCTTCACACTACGTGCGAAGTGAAAAACGAGGACGCAGACTAATCGAGGATATTGCCTTTGCGGCGTGCGATCTGGCGCATGACTTTCAGCGCGTGATCATGCTGCGCGGGAGAGCCCACGAGAATCGACTTCATTCGTGGATTGAAGTGCGTGCCGTGCATGTCGGTCGCAATAGCGCCCGCTTCGCGAGCGATCGCAACACCAGCAGCTGTGTCCCAAGGTGAAAGCTGTTTTTCCCAGAAAGCGTCGTAGACGCCTTCTGCGACGAAACAGATATCGAGAGCAGCCGCACCTGCGCGACGAATGCCGCGCGTGTGTTTCACGATCTTTGAGAGGATCTCGAGTTGTTCATCGAGTGTGTTGTCGTAGCTATTG
>CAJYOV010000488.1 GCA_913776405.1 Pseudobdellovibrionaceae bacterium | reverse complement strand
GTAAATGATCAAGTTACGGCGTCACTTGTCGAGGTCGCGGTCAAAGTTGCGCGTGAGAAACACCTTCAACGTGCAATCTTCGCCGAAGCGGATCGCCTTGATTCATTCTTGTCTGTCTGGAATCCGTCGCGCCTTGAAGAACCGATAGCGGTCGTACGTACGACAAAGGGCTAAAAGCAATGGCATCAACATCACCCTCAGGATTGTCCACACTTCGCACTGAGTTTTCCCCGATGGTGCGGTCTCAAATTTTAGAGCGAATGTCTCATGAAGAATTTGACGTCGTTATTATCGGCGGGGGCATCACTGGGGTCGGTGCCGCACGCGATGCAGCTTCTCGGGGCATGAAAGTCGCACTCGTTGAAGCGCGCGATTTTGCTCAAGGCACGAGTTCTCGTTCATCGAAACTCATTCACGGCGGCATCCGCTATCTTGAGAATCTCGAATTTCATCTCGTCTTCGAGGCGCTCTCTGAGAGACGTCTTCTTTTCGATATGGCACCAAATCTCGTGCATCCTCTGCGGTTTGTCCTCCCCCTTTATGAAGGGTCACGAGTGGGCATGTTCAAAATGGGCCTCGGAATGTGGCTCTACGATGCGCTTTCGATGTTTGAGGCCCCAGAACTGCACGAGCGTCTCGATGCCCATGAATCGATCGAACGTTTGCCGCTGCTTCAGCGCCGAAAACTTTTAGGCTCATATGTTTATTCAGATGCCTACATGGATGACGACCGACTCGTTCACGAGACGCTTCGATCGGCCGTGAAACAAGGGGCACTTGCAGCAAGCTACGTAAAAGCGGGCGATGCCGAAATGGTTGATGGTAAAATCAAATCGATCGGCTGCACGGATACTCTCTCGGGAAAGCAGTTCCGCATTCGCGCGCGGCACGTGATCAGCACGGTAGGTCCGTGGACAGATGAAGTTGCATCAACACTTCTTCCCAAGTGGAAAAAAATCCTTCGTCCATCGAAAGGCGTGCACTTGACGTTCGATCGCAAGCGCTTGCAGCTGAACGAAGCCGTCGTGATGGCCGAAGGTAAGCGCATCGTTTTTGGAATCCCTCGCCATGAAATGATCATCGTCGGTACGACCGACACGGACTACTCAGGCGATCCGAATGACGTGCAGACAACAGCCGACGACGTTCATTACTTATTGAACGTGGCCTCCGAATATTTTCCGGGTGCGAAGCTGACCGTAAACGACATCATCTCAAGCTACGAAGGCGTTCGGCCTCTCGTCGATGACGGCTCCGAAACCGAATCAAAGACGTCGCGCGAACACGTCATCATCGAAGACCCACGGAACATCACGCTCGTCGCAGGTGGTAAGTACACAACTTACCGCCTGATGGCTGAGCAAACGATCGAAGCTGCTCTTAAAACCTTCCCGATCGAAGATCGAGTTCGCTTCGCAAAATCCGAAACGAAAACGGCTCTGAACGAACTTGCGACACCGTCAAAAATGGAAGAAACGCTGCGGACCGCCGACATGTGGTCGCAGGACTTCGGGCTGACTCTCGAAGACGCCCAATTGATGGCAAGTCGCCACGGTGCCGAAGCTCTCGCCATGATGAAAAAGTGGGGTGCAGCCTCAGCGACAACGTCGGACGAACGGATGTGGACAGCCGAAGTGCGACACGCGATCCATCAAACGATGTGTTTTGGGTTGATCGACTTTTACGTAAGACGAAGCCCGCTCTTCCTCTCGCGTCCGGACCACGGGCTTCCGCTCTTGCCACTGATCAGTCGCGTGTTTGCGCACGACTTGGGCTGGAGTGATTCAAAGCGTCATGAAGAGATGGCAGCTCTTCAAGCCTACATCCGTAAAGAACTAAATTGGAAACAAGAGTTCGGGATTAGCTCTTCAAACTTTTAAGAGTACTCAAGATTTTTGGAACTGAGAGATTTGATCCGGCAAGTCGGATCATCTCTAAGTAGCCATTCTTTAAAAGCTTAAGCGGGCTTGAAATCACACGTAGACTCACGTTTCCAACGAGCATTTCTTTGAAGACGTTGCCGGCGATATCGCCGATTTCGTCACGTGTGCGTTCTGTGAGCACAACGACCGTCTCGGGTTTAATCGAGAAGATGAAGTCCGCATTTTGAGCGGGTCTTGCTTCGAGCTTCGGTTTTCCGTTTTGGGTAAAGAGCGCGCACTCAACAGAATCGCCAATCAGAATTCCAATTTCGACAGCTGGATTTAAGTACCGAAGCGCTTGCTCCGGCGCTCGACCTGTCTCGAAAAACAGCTTCAATGTTTGGAACGAGTTCTCAGCGCTCACGTGGAAATTCTCCGCATTTTTGACCCGCTTCGATTGGACCATAGGACATGGTCTTCGGGCGAGGAATTGTTTGGATAACATCTCGGATTGACTCTTCTTTTGTGGGAGGACTACCATGATGCAGTATCAAAGCTTTCATGCATCCACTGGCGAGAGCGGCTTTGCCGTCATGCGCTTTTAGAGCCTCAAGGAAGTCCTCTTCATGAGTTTTATCGATAAAGTTTCCGACTATTTCTCAAACGACATCGCTATCGACCTCGGAACTGCGAACACGCTTGTGTACGCAAAAGGTCGCGGCATCATTCTCGATGAACCTTCTGTCGTTGCCGTTCAAAAAAACTACCGTGGGATGCAGAACCGCGTTCTTGCTGTCGGTAAAGAAGCGAAAGAGATGCTGGGTCGTACGCCAGGTTCAATCGTCGCGATTCGCCCAATCAAAGACGGCGTCATCGCTGACTTCGAAGTCACAGGCTCGATGCTTAAGTACTTCATCTCGAAGTCGACTGGTCATAAAAAATCGTTTATCCGCCCACGCATTATCATCTGCGTTCCTTACGGCATCACGCAGGTTGAGAAGCGCGCGGTGAAAGAAGCTGCAGTTTCAGCAGGCGCCCGCGAAGTTTACTTGATCGAAGAGCCAATGGCGGCAGCAATCGGTGCGGGTCTCCCGATCACAGAGCCTACAGGCAACATGGTTGTCGACATGGGTGGTGGTACAACGGGCGTTGCCGTGATTTCACTCGGCGGTATCGTTTACTGTAAATCGATCAAAGTTGCGGGCGATAAATTTGACGAAGCGATCATCAACTATGTTCGTCG
>CAJYOV010000487.1 GCA_913776405.1 Pseudobdellovibrionaceae bacterium | reverse complement strand
TCGGACCGAGTGAGAGGTTGAGGGAGCTCACGCAATAGATTATTTTGAGAGCTTCAGAAGGAGCTTTTCAAATGAAGTTCGGAACTAAGAACAGCTTTAAGACCGAGTCGACTCTCGACGCCGCTGGCGCGAAATTAAAATACCACTCCTTACCTGCACTCGCGAAAGCGTCTGGCAAAGATATCAGCACGCTTCCACTCAGCTTGCGTGTGCTTCTTGAGAACCTTCTTCGTCACGACGACGGCGATATCGTAAGCAAAAAAGATATCGAAGCACTCATGAACTGGAACCCGAAAGGCACCTCGGAATACGAAATTCAATTCACTCCGGCGCGCGTTCTTCTTCAAGACTTTACCGGTGTACCGGTGGTTGCCGATTTAGCAGCCATGCGCTCAGCTCTCGATGACCGAAAAGGTCCGGCGACAAAAGTGAATCCACTTCAACCCGTCGATCTCGTGATCGATCACTCGGTTCAAGTCGATTACTTCGGTACGAACGATGCCTTTAAGAAAAACTCAGACGTCGATTACGAGCGCAACGGCGAACGCTATGAGTTTTTGAAATGGGGTCAAAAAGCGTTCTCAAATTTTCAAGTCGTTCCACCCGAGATGGGTATTTGCCACCAAGTGAATCTCGAATATCTCGCGCGCGTTGCAATGCGTGGCACGCCGGACTCAGGTGAAGAGTGGGTTTACTGTGACACGATCGTTGGTACCGACTCACACACCCCGATGGTCAACGGCCTTGGCGTTCTCGGTTGGGGCGTCGGCGGTATCGAAGCGGAAGCTGCGATGCTTGGTCAGCCGTGCTCGATGCTGATTCCCGATGTGATTGGTTTTGAACTCTCCGGTTCGCTGAAGCCAGGCGTGACCGCGACGGATCTCGTTTTGACGATCACACAGATTTTGAGAAAACGCGGCGTCGTCGGCAAGTTCGTCGAATTCACAGGTGCTGGTGTTTCAGCGTTGTCGATCGCGAACCGCGCGACGATCTCGAACATGGCGCCGGAGTACGGTGCTACAGTCGGCTTCTGGCCTGTCGATCAGAAAACGATCGACTACTTGAATCTCACCGGCCGTGAAGAACAAGCGAAGGTCACTGAGGCTTACTACAAAGCGCAAGGCATGTGGCACGAAAGTTCAACACCTTCTCCACGCTTCACAGATCTTTTGAAACTCGATCTTTCAACGGTAGAACCATCGCTCGCGGGCCCTGCGAAGCCTCATGATCGTTCGAGCTTGTCCAAGGTTCACGAGTCATTCGGTAAATTCCTCGCAGAGCAGACCGCAACTCGCGGCGCCGCTAAACCTGCAGACTCATCTTCTGTTCTGAAAGATGGCTCCGTCGTTCTTGCAGCAATCACGAGCTGCACAAACACGTCGAATCCAAGCTTGATGATCGGTGCTGCACTCGTCGCCAAGAAAGCGAACGCACTCGGCATGAAGGTGCCGTCGTACGTCAAGACAAGCTTCGCTCCAGGCTCGCGTGCGGTGACCGAATATGTCGAAAGCGCGGGCTTGATGCCAGAGCTTGAAAAACTCGGCTTCAACCTCGTCGGCTACGGGTGCACGACTTGTATCGGTAACTCAGGGCCACTTCCAACTGAGATCGGTGCTGAAGTCGAGAGCCGTGGGTTGACAGTCGGCGCAGTTCTTTCCGGCAACCGAAACTTCGAAGCGCGTATTCACCCGTTAATTCGTGCGAACTACTTAGCGTCGCCCCCACTCGTCGTTGCGTATGCTCTTGCAGGCCGACTCGACATCGACCTAACTCGTGAAGCCGTCGGTAAAGATGCGAAAGGCAACGACGTCTTCTTGAAAGACATTTGGCCATCTGACGACGAGATCTCATCACTCGTTTCTAAAAACGTGACGTCCGCTTCGTTCTCGAAATCTTACTCGACGATCTTCGATGGGGATGCTGATTGGCAGAAACTTCCGACCACAGGTGGCGCAAGCTACAAGTGGAGCGACGATTCGACTTATATCAAGCGTCCACCGTTCCTCGATCCAGAGTTCACTTTGAATCCGGATTCAACCGTTGAGATTCGCAATGCGCGTGTTCTCGCTTTGTTTGGCGACTTCATCACGACAGATCATATCTCGCCTGCGGGCTCGATTGGCTCATCGACTCCGGCGGGGAAGTGGTTGCTTGATCACGGTGTTGCTAAAGAAGACTTCAACTCTTACGGTGCACGTCGTGGGAACCACGAAGTCATGATGCGCGGTACGTTTGCGAACGTGCGCCTACGCAACAAGCTTGTTGAACGCGAAGGTGGCTTCACGCGCTTATGGCCAACCGGCGAAGAGAAGACGATTTACGATGCAGCGATGGCATACAAAGCGCAGAACACGCCGCTCGTTATCTTCGCGGGTCGCGAATACGGTTCGGGCTCGTCGCGCGACTGGGCTGCGAAAGGCACGCGCTTGTTAGGCGTTCGCGCCGTCATCGCCGAAACCTTCGAGCGCATTCATCGCTCGAACCTCGTCGGCATGGGCGTTCTTCCGCTCGAGTTCACGGGCGGCCAAACCGCTCAGGGCCTCGGCCTTACCGGCAAGGAAGTCGTAACGATCGAAGGTCTCGACGCCCTGAAACCAGGCGCGTTGCTCACGGTTTCGGTTACGCTCGAATCCGGCGAAAAGAAATCCTTCACCGTCCGCTGCCGCATCGACACGCCGAACGAGCTTCGCTACTACAAACACGGCGGCATCCTGCCGTATGTATTGAAGCGTTTGGTGGAAGCGTAAGGGCGGGACGCTCGGGCCGCGGGGCTTGGAGCTTGCTCTGGGCTTGGAGCTGGCTTGCGGACCATCAGCCTCGCAACGAGCCGAGCCTAGATTTCTCGTTCGATTTTCACTGGGATCCATTCGTGCATTTTATCAATGCGCCAGCCTTCATGTGAGGCTGGCGTCACTTTTGGAGTTCTTCGTTTGCGCACACTTGGCGAAATCATGCATCCAGCTTGCAAAATCAGCCTGTTCTCCTGGAACGGCAAATACCTCGTCAAATTCGAGCAAGGCCTCTGCGAACAGACCTACAAGTTCGAGCATCTCGAAATCGACGAACCCCGCCTCCGCGAAATCGTCGTAGGCCCCCTCGTCACCGAAGCCGTGAGACAGTTCGAAACCATGCAAGCCGCACGAATTGGGAGCTTGGACTGAAATTCGTTCGCAGGGTCCGAGCTGCCTATCTTTCGTAGGCTCCGACTGCGTATCTCTCGTAAGCTCCGGCTGCGTATCTCCCGCTGGGCTCGAGTTACGTTTCTTTCGAGTCACTTGGGCTCAGCTTTCCCGATCGCTCCCGCTTGTTTTCATTCCATTCGTCTGGCTGCGGATTACTTGGTCTCCGTTTTTTACATTCGCCTGCGCTCGATTTCTTATCGCGATCCCTCAGCGGGCGACACGCCAAACGAAACGATTATGTTTCGCGCACAAAATCCGTAGATTGGTCGCCTGGTGTGTGCCACCAATCGCAAAACCGTGAACATGATCTAACTGCAACGACGATCTAGAACCGCAACGCGCGCCGCTGTCGCTTACGAATTCACAACCCCTGCCCTGATTTCGCGCCCAAACTTTGTGTCTCGAATCTGCAGGAATGTGCCGCGCCCGCGTTGGCTTAGCGGATTGCGAAGACGGGCACTCAACTTCATGCGAATGAAACGAATTCGGAGTGGAAGACTGGCTCGTTCCTTCTGCTTGGACCGACTGTTCTTGGTGCGGCTGGTCCGACTTTTCTTGGTACGGCTCGTCCGCCCCACTCGGCTGAGCTGACATTCGCTGTTGCTCTCGACGTTTCAAGACTCGCGCCGCTTTTCTTTCTGGATCGAACTTTTCGAGCCCCAATTCGATGAGCTTTTCAAAGAGCTCCTCGGTCGTCGTATGCGGGTTCGTGTGCGCGAAGAGGTTTTTGAGCTTAGCCATCTTCACTTCGGTCTCTTCCGAGATTGAAAACGAAATCTGGAATCGGTCGCGCCCGACAGGCTTCAAAGTTTCAATTTTTTGAATGTCAGGATTTCTCTTTGCGAGTTCACGCTCAACCTCTCGTGTCGACTTCTTCAAGCACGAATAGACGAGTTCACGCTTCTCTTCAGTCGAATAAATCTTGTTCTGTTTCTTCTCAAGCAGAATGAATGATTGAACCTTGGCAGCCGCACTCAGCGAAAGCTCACCCGACTCAATCTTCGCTTCAATTTCAGGCAGCGCCTCAACCAATCGCATCGCGTTGATCCTCAGCTGCGCTGAACCCGCGCAATAACCAAGCTTCTCGGTCGCAAACTGGAAGAGCGACGAACACGCGTACCTCAGGTAAAGCTCACGGTCGTTAATTTCTTTAAAGTAGCGAACAACGACCGCTGTCGCTTCGCGCTCAGTTTTGATCGCAGCCTTCGTTTCGATCAGAAGTTCGACGTCCGATAACGATGAAAGAAATTTTGAAAAGGCCCGCGATTCGTCTCTCGAATGAAGGCGCGATAGAGACGATGGCGATGGCGATGGCGATGGCGATGGCGATGGCGATGGCGAGAGATTGAAATCGATCTGCATGAAGATCTCCCAAAAAAAATTGATCTGGG
>CAJYOV010000486.1 GCA_913776405.1 Pseudobdellovibrionaceae bacterium | reverse complement strand
TAATCCTGATCTTCAGCAAAAGAAGTTTGACCCGAAAGCGATCTACATCAAAAAGTGACTTCATGGGCATTTGCGGAACGGCGATGGCCTCGCTCGCAGGCCTTCTGAAAGACCGCGGTTTTAAAATCACGGGCAGCGATCAAAACGTGTATCCGCCAATGTCGACTCAGCTTGAGAAAATCGGAATCCAGATCATGGAAGGTTACAAAGCTGAAAACCTAACCCGCGCAGGCAAACCAGATCTCGTCATCGTCGGCAACGTGATTTCACGCCAGTACGAAGAAGCGCAGGCACTTCTCGCAAGCGATATTCCATTCACGAGCTTACCCCAAGCGATGGGTCAGATCGTAATTGATCATCGCCATTCGATCGTCGTCAGCGGAACGCACGGTAAAACGACGACCACATCGTTAACGGCTTGGGTGACAGATCAGCTAGGCCTCAACCCTGGATTCATGATTGGCGGAATTCCCAAGAACTTCGATCTGTCTTACCGAGTGCCGGTAGGCGACTGGTTCGTCATCGAAGGCGATGAGTACGATACGGCGTTCTTCGATAAAGTTCCGAAGTTCACGCATTACCGCCCGCGTTCGGTGATTTTGACGAGTGTTGAATTTGATCACGCGGACATTTATCGCGATCTGGATCACGTTAAAGAAGCGTTTCAGAAATTGTTGAAGTTGATTCCGGATGGTGGCGTGCTGGTCACAGCCGCAGGCGATGCGAATATCGCAGATCTTTTGAAGCGCGAGCAGGCACACCTATCGTCGGGCGGCCGTAAAGTCGTAACTTTCGGAATCGACGGGCAACCGGGCGCCGAAACTGCGGACTATCTCGCGATGAACGTTGTGGCGAATGAGTCAGGCACAGAGTTCGATATTATCCGCGGCGGTCATGCACCCGAGAAAATCAAAATGTCTTTGATCGGCGAATACAACGTCAAGAACGCACTCGCCGCATTCGCTCTGTGTGAGTCACTCGGGTTCGACATGAACAAGGTGATCAAAGCGATCGGTTCGTTCCAAGGTGTGAAACGCCGGCAAGAAATTATCGGTAAACCCAACGACATCACGATCATCGAGGATTTCGCTCACCATCCAACTGCGGTGAAGCAGACAATTCAGACTGTTCAGGCCCGCTATCCGAAGGGTCGTGTTTTTTCGGTCTTTGAATTCCGCTCGGCAACTTCACGTCGTGCGGTCTTCCAAAACGATTACACCGACGCACTCGGTGTCGCACAGTCGCTCCTGATTCCGCCCGTGTTCAATCAGAACGCTCTCGCCGAAGACAATCGTTTCTCGACCGACAAACTCATCGCCGACCTTCGCAAAAAAGGCGTCGACGCAAACGAGTTGCCCGATGTCGACGGCATCGTCGGCTCTATCAAGTCGAAAGCGAAACCAGGCGACGTCGTTCTCGTCATGTCCAACGGCGGCTTCGCCGGCATCTACGAAAAACTCCTCAAAGAACTCGCTTAGAAGGTGCCAGGCTCCTTTTTGAAGACCGGCGCGTCGTCATCGGTTCGGTGATGCGCGCTTTCGTTTGCTCCAACTAAGCATTAAAGGCAGTGCAGTTTTCAGAGCCGCTCGTCTTCGAGCCTGTTCCGTTTATTATTCTTCGCTCTCGGGTATGAGAAGACAGATCTGCGGAGAGCCTTCCGCACGTCGGACTCAGCTTCTCCAGTTGGACTCGTGTTCAACCAGCGGAGCGAGGACTCGTCAAAACTCCGATTGAACAGAAGAGTGTCCTCTTCGAGAGGTATAAACAACTGCTTGGCGCCTAAGAGGCCATGCATTGAAGAAAACGGATAGTCTTCAACGCGTTGACAGATATCTGCGCGAACAGGGTTCCGGTAAACGTATTTATAAGCAGACATGTAGTAGTTGTAATTCGTGATGAGAGAGCGATGAAAGCGCGCACCGTATGTCTGGTTGATGCGGCCGGAAAGTCTCGTGATCTCGCGGCTCGTCTGAGTCATAAAGTACTGCATGGCCTGGCTGATGTTGGCCTCAGGAGTTGAGACTAGCAAATGGAAGTGATTCGACATCAAAACAAACGAGTGCAGCCGTAAATTGAACTCGTGTTTCGTTACGAACAAGTAGTCTTCGAAAATCGACCAGACAGTTGGGAGAGGAAGCTCGAACCACTCTCGGTTCAGGCATCGAGCCCCGACGTGGTAAGGATGTTCTGCTGAAGGCGGAATGTGTTTTCTTGGCATTCCGTGAAGTGCTGCAGACTCGAGACCCACCTTCACGCGAAATAATTAGCAAGGAAAACTCATGGCGGCAGACTCAGCCGCGTTGCGGGCGGCTGACGCCATTATTGACACGGCGGGTTTCAAAAAGGAGCCTGGCACCTTCCGAGGCACCTTCCGA
>CAJYOV010000485.1 GCA_913776405.1 Pseudobdellovibrionaceae bacterium | reverse complement strand
CCCTTCGAACGGAAGGAAAGCTTCATCTTCTCAGGTGCGTCTTCGCGAATGAGTGCTGCCACTTCAACACTTTCGATATTCATCACTTGATCGATGGCGTCGCCGCTCTCGTCTGCTTCGAGACCGCTTTTTAAAGCTTCACTCAAAACAACTCGCACAAGCGCTATGCGTCCACTCGCACCGTACTCGACTTGTGCAAGCGTGCGCGCAAAGAAGCTCATTTTGTCGACCGTGTAAGTCGCGAAAAGCCCGCGATGAACCTCTTCGGGTTTTCGCTCGAACTTCAAAAGCTCGGCCGCCATCACGTGAGATTTCGGACTCGCTTTCACGTATCTGAAATTTTGGGTATCGAAGACAACGCTCGTGTAGAGCGCGCGCGCGATCTGAGCGTCGAATTCGACGTTCAATGCCCGCAAAAGATCGAAGACGATTTCACCCGTGCTGGCGGCTGACACATCGATATACGAGCCCGAACTCGGTTTCGGACCGTGTTCAAGAACCGGGTGGTGGTCGACGAAAACGACTTCGTTACATTTGCGTTCAAGCTCGGTCATCAGAGGCTCAACTAAGCGGCGATCATTGGTATCGAGAACGAGCGCTAGATCTGCCGCCTCAAGTGCCGCCGAACCTGACTCGGGCGTCTGCACGAGCGAAGTCGTGTTTAAAAATCCATACTTTTTCGCGGGCCGATCCGGGTTCAGGATGACTGCCTGTTTTCCGAGCTTTCGAAGGCCGTGGTAGAGAGCGATTTGGGCGCCCAAGCCGTCACCGTCGGAGTTACGGTGCGTCGAAAGGACGACCGACTTTGCTGATTTGAGCTTTTGGACAAGGCTGTCTAGCATCGGGCCATCCTTCGAGTGGACAGTTTACCAAGCTTGAAGCGTTCGGCAAAGTGCGATAAACGTCTTGGTTTCCTTAAAGGACTCTCTCGGAGGACGCTCATGGCAGACAATTTACCCATCACAGTTCGCGGCAAACTCAAGCTCGAAGAAGAGCTGAAGAACCTCATGTATGTTGAACGTCCGAACACCGTAAAAATGATCGAAGAAGCTCGCGCTCACGGCGATATCTCTGAAAACGCAGACTACGACGCAGCTAAAGAACGCCAAGGCATGATCGAAGCACGTATCTCCGACATTCAAGGCATGCTTGCTGGCGCGGAAGTTGTCGACCCTTCGTCGATCGTTAGCGACAAGGTCGTCTTCGGCGCAACAGTTGATTTGATCGATCTCGATAACGATGAAGAACTCACGTACCAGATCGTCGGTGTCGACGAGGCAGACGTTAAAGAAGGTCGCATCTCGATCTTGTCGCCAATTGCGCGAAGCCTGATCGGTAAAGCGAAAGGCGACACCGTCATCGTTCGCAGCCCAAAAGGCGACCGCGAGTTCGAAATCAAAAAGTTCTACTTCAAGTAAAGAAGGCCCTCTGATTTGAAACGAAACGCACGCCAGCCAGACAAACTCTCACATAGATATGTCGACTTCGATAAAGGCTGGCGGCCGTTTCTCATCGCACTTCTCGTTGCAGCAGTGCTTGGTATCGGGTTTCGCCTCTATTTTTCACCTGAGCGTCTAAAGGCTTGGGTCTCAAACGCAATTGCCGAACAAAAGAAAAAGACCAATTCACGTTTCGCTCTCGCGTTCGAGTCGGCAGAACTGCGTTTAAGCCGAGGCTGGCAACCGCAGTTCGCCGTTCTAGTCAAAGGCTTGAAAGTGGCGCCGGCGCCTGAGTGTCGCCCTGAACCGTCATTGCAAATCGCAGAACTAAATCTCCCTTTGCGTTTGATGCCGCTTCTCACGAAAGGCAAATTTTCGGTCGGCACTGTCTCCGCTGAAGGCATGACGGTCGATCTCGATGGTTTGAAAGATCGGTGTGTAGCTGCGACCGAAGTGGCACATGCGCCCGTTGCACAGACAGGCGAAGTCTCAACCGCCGACATGGAACAAGTTCTAAATCCTGAGCCTGCGAGCGAACCTCGCTGGTGGGATGAAAAGCGTCTCGCGGATTTAAGAAGCGCCGTGGAAGGTATCGATTTCTCGAACGTCGAACTCGTCTTCGAGAAAAAAACGAAGCATCTTTTTCTCGATTCGTTGAATGCGGAACTTACGGCGAATTCGGCGATCGACTTCGCAACGGAAGTGCGGATCCCGCCCGAAACTTCTTTCGGCGAGAAGATGCCGGCTTTGTTGTTAAAGGGGACAGCGACTGCGAAACGCGCTGAGGTCAGCATCACAGCGCGAGTTGATGAAGGCGAGCTAGAAGCAAGCGCCACACTTCAACCTCAAGCGAATCGCGCACTCTCAATCGACGCGGTCTTGGGTATCGGCGATCTGCCACTCTCTACGGTAGTTCCACTCATGCGGAAGATTGGTCTTGCGAGCGAGCGTTTTCAGCCACGTTTTCTGTGGCTGAATTGCAGCGCGAAAATCAAAGGCACATTCCAAAAGGTCTTCGACCGAAATCCGCTTTACCTCGACAACTGCAGCCTCGAAGGCGACGGAACTAAGCTAACGCTCGCCCAAGCGACGCGCCGACCGAATGGCGCCTGGGATCCGTTCACCATCAAAGTCGAAGCGCTAGATCTCGGAAAATTTTTGAAGACGGTTGGCGGGCAGGGGCCGGACGGCATCTCTTCTCAGTTTGGGCGAGTCCGTGGCGCCATCGACATCACGACCGCGCGTGAAGCGAAATTCCGCGGCTCTCTGCAAAGTGCTGAGCTCAGTTTTTCAAGCGGTCGTGTGCGTGCGCAGCAAGGCGTGGACACCGCTGATCTCGCAGTCGATTTTGACGGCGAAACCTACCGAGGCTCGATCCGCAACGTCGTTCTCCGCGACGGCGAGGCGCGCGGCAAAGTCGACCTAGAGTTTGGCCGCGGTCTACGAAACGGCACGGTGCGAGCTTCGATTGAAACGATCAAGTTTTCTCAAGAGGTTCAAAACCTTCTCTTACATGGAAAGCTCGGCGCACTTTCGGGTGAAGTGTTAACCCGTATTGAAGACGGCCGAGTGTCGTCGCTGACATCCAAACTGAAGTTTGCCGCCTCAGAAGGTCGCGATATCAAATTCGAGAAGCTTGAACTCGATCTCGAACGTCGGCCCTCAAAAACATCGCAACTCGTTTGGAAAGCGAACGGCTTCGCGCTTCAACAGCAATCTCGCTATTTCCAATCCTTGAAGCCGGTCTTCCTCACGCATGAATTCGACGGTGATTGGGTTGAACTCGAAAACCTTTCGGTTCTTTCAGAGATCACTCCGAGTGGGGTCGTTACGTGGAAACAGGCGCGCGCCACTTTGGAGCGTGATCAGATATCGCTTCAGTCTTCAGGCACGATGGCGCGTGACCGACAGCTTTCGGGTAGCATCGAAGTCGATTTCCCGAAAGCGCGCAACTTGAAATGGAATCTAAGTGGTTCGACGGCGCTGCCGCTTCTCACGGAAGCGTCGCCGTCCTTGAAGGCGCTCAAGGAGCGCGTCGAACTCGACGATCAGGCGTTAGGATTAGTGAAGAGACGCTGATTGAAAACGGTCTTTGTCGCAACGGACATCGCCGTGCGCGAGAGCTTTTTTATCTTTCTTGCAGGTCGCGACGAGATCAGCTTCAGGAGCGGCGATTACGTTTTCGGCTTGAACAACTTGAACTTCGTCGACGGGTGACTTTGTCATCGGTCCGAACGCATCAACCGCACCGCAGAACGCTGTCGAGATGAGAAGCACGCCGCCGAAAACCACCATCGGAACACCGAGTTCGGAACGTAAGCAGGGCGCAAGCTGGGTAGCCATTTTTAACTCCAAGAAAATGAAGACGTGCAGTTTTCTAATGGCGATTGAGAACGGTCAAACGCTAATTTCTGGGTGCGGAAGTTCTGAACGTTTTTGCCCGGTACCGGCCGCCGAACTCGCAATTGGGCCTTGAGAACTTGCACCGTCCGACTTCCGGTCTCGTAGGCCTAAAGTGCGTCGGTAGCTGTCAGATCGAGCTAATAGCGCCTCATGGGTGTCGAGCGTGATTTGGATCGGTGCCTCCGGCTCGTGTGTAGCGCCTTGGCGCTCAAAAAAGAGGACCCGGTCGGCTTCGCTTGCTTCGTCCAAACGACGCGTCACCCAGAAAACCAAAGCACCTTGCTCTGCTTTTAGAACAGCGCTCTCAAAGAGATCTCGCGCGTCGTCAGTTTCGAGATTCAGGGTCGATTCATCGAAGTAGAAAATACGGGCGTCCGGTCTTAAGAAAGCGCGCGCTAAGTTCAGCTTACTGGCCTGAGCCGGATCAAGTTTGTAAGCGGTTTCACCGATCACGGTCTCAAACTTTTGAGGCAGGTCCGAGATAAAGTCGACGTTTGCTGCGCGAAGTGCGTCGTTGAGTTTTCGTTCATCCAGATCGGAATCTCGATTTGCCGCAAGCGCCAGGTTCTCGCGAATACTAGCCGGAACGAAGTAAGGTTGTTTGTCGACAACGGCGACGACTCGGCGAAGAAGATTTAAGCGGAACCGCTTAAGCTCCGTGCGGCCGATGAGAATGCGGCCCATGTTCGGTTCAAGCAGACGATTAAGAAGGCGACCGAACGTCGTGCGACCGCTTGCGCTCGTGCCAACAACCGCAACCACTTCACCGGGCTCGAACTCGGCCGAAAATGGAGCGCTCTTGGCCGTCATCGAGACGCCTTCGAAGCGAAGGACATCGGCGTCTGGAAAAGGCAGGCTTGACGTATTTTGTGCGCCCTCAGTTTCTTCTTCGTGATCGAGTGAAACAGCAAGTGAACGCAACCGCTCGAGCGCAGGCGCAGCCGTGCGTGCAAGAGCGACGCAACGGGCGAGGTCGATCACGGATGTCGGCATGAGTTCGATGTAGATCGCAAACAAAACGAGAGTGCCGAGAGGTGCAAGCCCCTGCGTAAACATGACCGCACCGAAGACGATTAACCCCGCACGCAGCAGATGCTTGGCCGCCGTGATTGTTGCTGAGAGTGAGCCCCGAGCGCGTCTCGAGAGGAGAACCTGATCGTCTGAACGGTCTGCACGAATGTCCAAACCTTCAAGGGCTTCGGCTTCCGCCGACAGGGACTTTAGCGAAGGAAGAAGCGTCAAGATATGTTCAATTTCACGCCGGTAGAACGTGGTCTCGACATCTGACCGTTTGCTTCGAATCCAGTCGGCGCGAACGAAGGTCGAAGCGACTGAATAAAAAGGGATCATGGCAAGAGCAAACGCTGCCGCGAGAGTGAGTGATTGAAATGCGAGAGCGCCTGTCATCAGCAAAAGAAGCGGTAGCGCTTTTGCGAACGCTCGCAGCGACGACACCAGCAGCGCCTCTACGACGATTCCGTCATCGCTCAAGCGCGAGGAGAGATCCGAAACCTCTTGGGCTTGAAAGTAAGTCAGTTTGCCGTGAAGAAGGCGTTCGAGGAGCGCGTGGCGCCAAGACCGCATCGCTTCGAGCACGCTGGCAAGCGGCTGTGTCTCTTCGAGACGGGCAAGCCAAGCGCCGATGAGGGCGAGGCCGGCTAAACCAACTGCAAGTAACAACGCTTCCGCGCTAAGGCCTTGAAATCCGAAACGTGCGGCTGTTGTTAAAAAGACGTCCGGCAAAAATGGTGAAGGTGTAACGCCCTCAGCGCCTGTACCGAACTTCAAGCTTGCCGCATGCAGTCGGTTCATGAACTCCATCACGAGTAGGGGCGAAGCCGCAATCGTGAGAGCTTGCATGAAAAGCAGGAGAGATGTTCTGAAGAAGGCGCCGCGCGTGTTACGAAGCGATTGGTAAAGCGGATCTTGCAT
>CAJYOV010000484.1 GCA_913776405.1 Pseudobdellovibrionaceae bacterium | reverse complement strand
AAAAGAAAAAGTCGCGTGCGCGAAGCCGAACGACTACGCGATCGCGATCTAAATCAAAAGAGCATCCCGTGCTTACACATCCCGATAAGCTGCTTTATCCAGAGCCTGGTTTTACGAAGGATCGTGTGGCGTCGTACTACGACAAAGTTGGCAAACGGCTTCTTCCGCATCTAAAGAACCGCCCGATTTCGATGGTTCGTTGTCCGGAGGGTGTCGAAGGCGAATGCTTCTTCCAAAAAAAGATGGGCAATCATTCAGGCGAAGCGCTTAAGACCGTTCACACAAAAGGAATGAAGCAGAAAAAAGAAGAGCTCGTCTATACCGAATCACAAAGCGGTCTGACCGAGCTCGTTCAAATGGGAGTACTCGAAATTCACGCTTGGGGCGCACACGTCGACGATATCGTGCATCCAGATCTGATCGTGTTCGATCTCGATCCTGACGAGGGTGTGAGCTTTGAAAAAGTGAAAGAGACCGCGGTTGTCATCCGTGATCTCTTGATTGATCTCAACTTAAAGTCGTTCGTGAAAACGACCGGCGGGAAAGGTCTGCACGTCCATGTGCCGATCGTTCCCGAACACGATTTCGATCAGATTAAAGAGTTCTCTCTCGCGGTAGTCCGTCACCTTGAGAAGCAGAACCCTGAGCTTTACACCACCCAAAGCTCGAAATCGAAACGTCGCGGCCGTATTTACCTCGACTATCTCCGAAACGGTTACGGCGCCACAGCGATCATCCCTTATTCACTGCGGGCGAAACCGAACGCGACTGCCTCAGTCCCCTTGAGCTGGAAAGAACTTTCTCGCTTGAAGTCGGCTAGCCCCTTCACCCTGAAAGACGTCGAGAGACGCGTTTCCAGAAGCAAGGATCCATGGCTTGGCTACTTCAAGCTTCGTCAGCGGCTGAAATTGAAATGACCTCTGAGAGGCGGAGTCATCCGTACCGCTCGATTCTTGCGCGGTTGCCACGAGTGTCTGTGCGACTTCTTCAGCAGAAATGGTTTCGCTCACCAAGCGTTCTCGAATCGACGCTTGGTAATCGCGAGTGGCTTCGACCAATTCTTGTTCGGCGCGAGCTTGTGCCGCTATGAGATCGCGGCTTGAGTCCGAGCGCGTGACGCCATCCATGGCGTTCGCTTCAGTGAAAGTCAGTAGACCAACGGCAGCGATCATTGCGAACAAAGTGAAACGAAGCACGAAGTCCTCCTGAGAATGCGAGCAGCGGGCATCCATGCCAGCCTCTGCAGAATCAGACACGGCCGCCTTTCACGCCGGTTAGAACCGTGAAAACAAGTGAAAGGCATAAAAAAAGGGACACGGTTTAACCCGTATCCCTTTCCTAGACTTGCTCTTCGTTCGGAAGATTAGTGCTGAGAAACTGCGTTTTCAGCCAAGTCGCCTGCCGCGCGAGAAACGTACTCGCGAGCATATTTCGCAACCATTGGGTTTGCGTAGTCGTACGCCATGCGAACGAATGAACGACCTTTCTCTGTCGAGAAGAGAGTCATCAAAAGACCGCCGGCAACTGCGCCGATGGCAGCCGCACGAACTGGGTGACCGTCAACGTACTTGCGTGCTTCTTGAAGCGTCGGTGCGATCGAAGACTGGATCGATGAGATCAAATCTTGTGGTTGATCGCCGTGAGCTGGCAAGCGGCCGCCAGCGCGTGTTTGACGTGCTTGGTGTTGTTGACCTTGACCACGTGCTGAACGCGACTGAGTCGCGTCTTCGATGTCGAGATCTTGGTCGTCAGATGTGTAATCTTGTGCGTCCATTTCCATATCTGTATCCATCTCCATGTCGCGTGATGAGCGGCGTGTTTGCGATTTCGATTTACGTGAGTTCTGAGCCATTCCGTGTCTCCCTCTTAAGTCTTTGAGAATTAGATTTGAGCTTTAGCTGATTTTGACGATTGTTTAGCCGACGAGCGTTTGCTCGCAGCTGCGAAATCAGTTTTCGATTTCACTGGTTTCTCTTGCTGGAACGTCGATTTGATCGACTCAGGAAGAACGCCAGTTACGGCTTCTGTTACCGCTGGAAGGCTAACGAGCGAAAGTACAGCCTCCGCGCCGGCCTTAATCAAGCCACGACCTTTTTGAGTCGAAACGAGAGCGAGAATGCCAGCACCTGCGAGTGCGAGACCTGCTGTTGGAAGATTCGCGTTTTGGTCGATGAACGATCTTGCTTTCTGATATGACGCTTGCGCGAAGCCTTCTTCGGTTGCCTTCATCTCAACGCGATTTGAGCCGCGTGTCGACTTTGACGCTGCTTTAGCGCGAGTCGCTGATTTTGATTTAGGCGCTTTCGACTTAGTCTTCGATTGTTTCTTTGAAGTTGCCATAGGATTATCCTTTCGTGGAACAGAGGCGTTGGAATGAAAGTACCAGCCTCCGAGAGCCAAAAGGCGATCAGCTCAATGCAGTTCCAAGTAATTTTGAACACAAATCGGAAACTCCGAAGTGCGACGGTTTCGCATTTCGAGTACGCCGAGACGGTCGAGAGGAAGTTTATGACGTTGAAGAGGATGGTTATGTCAGGGATGTTCGTGATGGTTGCGAGTCTATTGGCTACGACAGCTGGGGCAGAAGAACTCAAAGTAGGGGATAAAGCGCCAAGCTTCGAGGCGAAAGATCAAAACGGCGGCGACTTTAAGCTCGACGCTCGTAAAGGTAAGTGGACAGTTCTATTCTTCTATCCGAAAGCCGGGACACCTGGTTGTACGAAGCAAGCCTGCGCATTCCGTGACAATATTAAAAAGATCACCGAGCAAAACGCAGATGTCTTCGGAATTAGCGCCGACACAGTCGAAGCCCAAGCGAAGTTTCACAAAGAGCATAACCTCAACTTCACGCTTCTCGCGGATCCAGACAGCAAAGTAATTAAGGCTTACGGCTCGAAGATGCCGGTGCTTTCGATGTCAAAGCGCTGGACGTTCATCATTGACCCGGATCAGAAGATTCGTTTGATCGAAAAAGATGTCGATCCAGTTTTAGACTCGATCCGCACCGCTGAGAAACTTAAAGAACTCCAGAAAACGGCGCCGAAAACGTAACCTCGATCACACTTGAAGAGCTGCTTCGGCTAAGCGCTGAGGCGCTCTTTGAGTGACGGGCTCACCGTGCGCAACCGTAACGATCTTGATTTCAGGTCGTTGCGATTGTTCTTTTAGCCACGCCTGAAACTTTTTGCGGTCATCGAGCAAGATGATTTTGTTCGATGGCGGCGAACGAAAGCGGCCCACGCGGCCGATTAGCTTCAAAAACCCACCTAAAATGCCTTTCGTCTCCTCGACATTGACTAGCAGGTCGTTGAAGACGAGCGCCTTACCGCCTGACGCAAGCGGCAGCTCGTAAGCAAGTTCGATGGGCTTTGCGCCCGGAATGACGTGAACGACAACTTCGCTACCTTGAAACGCGTTTTCGCACGAATCATCTACCGCAACTTTTTCTTTCACCTTTTCGATCGCTGCCTCCGGGCAAACGACTTTTACAGAAGGGTACGTCTTCTTGTAAATGGGAGCGTCGAGACGATGCATCGTTGAAGGCACAACGAGATATTCGGGATGCCCGAAAGACTCAAGTTGGCGTTGGCGAGCTTCATCCAGCGCAATCGCACTGTGAATCCAAAGCCCACCGCTGCGAAGGCGGAAGACTGTCATTGAGCGAGGCAGCGGCATGTGGTGAGGCAGCGTGCCGTTTAAAACCCAGAGGCTCTGATCGATTTGTTTGAACGGTCCATGCGGAAGTAGATTTTCTTTTTCCATTTCCAGTCTCCAATCATTTCGGTCGCGGATCTTTGAGTTCCGGATTCTCTGACGACAGTTTGCCGAGGCGCTGTGCGCGTACGGACTGCGCAAGAATGCGAGCCGCGTTTTTAACTTCTTCTTGAAAGGCTACGTCTTTTTCAAGAGCGACGTGGCTTTCAGCATAAGGGCCGTAATAACCAACATAGCGACCGATGTCGCTGTTGTTGCCTGCAGGCAGCATCTTCATGTCGCGCATCCAACTCGAGAGCGACGTTCTGACATGATCGACGCCGACAGCGTCGCCGTGAACGACGACCGAGAAAACTCGGTTCTCTAAATGTCTCGGGTAATCCCAACCCTCGAGTTCGAGTTCCTTCGCCTTCTTAGCGTCTTTACCGTGAGTCGACGTTGGATCTGGATTGCCGCCGTCAGCGCAAACCATGCGGTCGATCATGAGTTTTAAAGCGCTCGGCGCTTGGTACCAGTAAACAGGCGTGATGATCATGACTCCGTGAGCGGCGACCCACATGGGGTAAATGTCGTTCATCCAGTCATCGACCTGGCCAAGCGAGTGATTTGGGTAGCATGAGCAAGGGAAGTGACAGAGCGGCATTGCCGTCGAGACACACCCTTTACAAGGATGAATCGTTTTACCGAATTCGGACGTCACTAGGCTGAGATCAAGAAGTTCGGTTTCGCAGCCGTACTCGTCTTCAACGGTCTTTTGTGCCATCTGCGCAAGTAGACGACTCTTTGATGTTTCGCCGGGGCATGTTTGATCATTCCGGTTCGCGCCTGAGATGACCAAGATGCGATCTTTCAAGCCTGGCGTATCATGTCTGACTTGAGCTGCGCGAATTTTATCGCGGGCTGCACGCCAGTCATCACTGAGATCGTAGTTTGGATCTTTAAACCCCGGTCCCGCCTTTGATGTGAAGGGCGCCTTATGGCCGCCTTCTTGATTCGCATTCCATGCGACGTCAGCCATCTCGTTGATGGTCTCTCGGAAGCGATCGTAAACCGGGTCGCGAAAGCGCTGAAGGAAGCGATCTTTGAACTCGTCCTGATTGATTTTTTGAATATCAGATTTGCGTGGCTCGGGAGCACGGGATTTGAACAAGCTCATTTGAAGAAAGCCTCCAGTCGACAGTTTCGCCGAAACCGAAGACTTAGGCCCTACGTTCGCCAAGTTGTGCAAAAAGAGAAACAGGCGGCCGCCCGTTTTTGACAACTTAGCGACTACTCGGACTTCAGTGTCCGTTTAAGGCGATCGGTTCTCTCAAGAGATCCTCTCGTGGCGGTGTCCAAGGCGGAACATGGTCCGGGCAGGCTTCATTCTTAAAATCATCGAACCGAAGTTCAGAGAAGTTGCCCCGTGCACTGGCATTGATAAATCGCAGATCGTTGGCACTTTGAGATGTTGCGAGCGGCATTCGCGCAAATCGCATCCACGCTCTGAAGTGGCAATTAGCCGTGTTCAGATTTTTTAGTTCTGACCAGTTGCCGTCATTTTCGCGCAGGTACGCGATGTCTGGAGCCGAGCCTTCCGGAATCTTGTTACGCAAAAGTGCTTCTGAACACTTCGAGACTGGAACAAGCGCCACATTCAGGCTGTAAACGCCTGAACGCAAGCGATAGGTGCCTAAATGATCGTCGAGTGCAATCGAAGTAAAGCTCCAGCAAAACGGGTTTGATGGAAACGAGTTCAAGGCCGTATCGAGAACTTTAAAACCTTGGTCTTTCTTCTCAAGTGCGTACTTGATCTCATCTCGCGCCTCCGAAGAGAAAATGCCTTGCGAGATGATGAAGGCGATTGAAAGAGCCATCGCGGTTGCGAGCGCGGTGACGCTTCTTTCTTTTGATCTCGTTTGAACGGCGATGATGACGCCCGCAGCGCTCATGAGAAGAGCAAGCGAGGGCCAAGGTAGAAAGCCTTTAATCGTTGCCGCAACTGGAATGCCGAGAAGAAAAAGAGCCCAGAAGACTCTCAAAATTTTGGACTTAAACGTCATGACAACCGCGATGCCCATCGTGGCCCAGAAAATCGGCTCAATGATGAAAACCATGTCGCCGTAATACCAGCGAGTATCAAACGGAAAGAACGGGTGAATACCGTAGGAATTCAAAAAATCCATTGAGATGTGTAGAACGAAGCCAATCGCCACTGCGAACAAGGCGCCGAAGCGTGTGATCTTATCGGCCAAGAAAATCTTGCGTGCCCGCGGCCAGAAGAGAAAGGTGCCGCAGAGTAGAAGCATCGCCTGAGGCACTTCCCAGACGAACGTGTGCGAGTGACCTCGGTGATGAAGCAAGTAGCCAAGTGGCGCTTTCAAGAGCGGGTACAAGACGAGATCTAGATCCGGGAAGTTGCTGGCTGCCGCGCAGAGAAACAGTAAAAGAAACCTGCGCGTCGAAGCCTTATTCGGATCCTCTTCTTTCGGAAGCACGCGATCAATGAGTTCGCCGACAGCTAAACCGACAAAGGCGTGGGTTGCGTTATCCATTTAATGAAACTCGTAGGTCAGTGTCGGTGACGGGTTCGTCGCTTCAATGACGGTGAAACCAATGCGACCAACCTCGCGACCATCGCTGGTTTCAACCGAGACGCGCCAGTCGCCCGGCGTGTAGTTGGTTTTCGATGTCATCCCGCGAAAGCCTTCTTCGCGCCCGCCGCTGATGCCAAGAGCGATGGCGTCTGAGTGAGTCCAACCTGATTTTGGATCTTTGTACTGCCAACGAACAAACAGCTGATCTCGGAACCGAGACGGTGAGAAAACTTGAATG
>CAJYOV010000483.1 GCA_913776405.1 Pseudobdellovibrionaceae bacterium | reverse complement strand
GGAAAACGTGTTACCGACTTCGTTATCGCAAATCGTGACACGTTCATCGGTATCGACCTTGCTGACAACGAAGTCGGCTTCGACTCAAAACCCTTTGCTCCACTTTTTGAAAGTTTTTACCGAAACGAATCGCGAAGTGGCCGCGTGTAGAGGTGCCGCCGACGGATTTGAAGTCGGTGCTTCCCGTTCAAATCGCCGAAGCTCAGCTGAAACAAGCAGAAGCAGAAAGTGATTTAGCGAAAGCGCAAGCCGTTCCGGATCCGACGGTGAGTTTGGTTTCCATTCGTGAGGTGTCCGGTCCAGGCGAATTCCAGCGCCTCGGGGCTGCGGTTTCGTTTCCAATTCCGATCCTCAACTGGAACGGCGGCCAAAAACGAGAAGCTTCGGCTCTCAAAACGCGCGCGGAAATCGAGTTTCAGCGGGTTCAACGCGCTTTCGGTTTTGAGCGCGAGAACTTAGTCGCGAATTACACAAACTTTGTCGCGGCTCTCGAAAAATCACCTTCGCTGAAAGACATCGATTCAAAGCATCGAAGCACAGAATCACTCTTTTATCGGGGCGTCATCTCAGGAGTTTTGGTCATTGAAGCTCATCGCCAAATTCTCGACTTCACGCAGTCACAGAACGAACTTGAACTCGAAACGGTCCAAGCTCTCCAAAATATTTTCTTCCTCGACGGCAAGCTTTCGGAATTCCGTTATGAATAATCGATCGAACCTTCGCGCCTACAGCCTCCTTGTGCTTTCGTGCCTTTACGTTTCTCTTCTTACTCTCGGTGCTGCTGTCGCTGACGAGCACGGCCATGAGCACGGTAACGGTCATGCGCACGACCATGAAGAGGATGAGGCAGACGAATCGCAGGGCTTTAAGCTCTCTCAAGAAGCCTTCAAAAACTTCGGGATTCAGTTAAGAAAAGCTGGGCCCGGCGTTCCGATGACGCTTCCCAAGAAGTCGATCTTCTTTGGCCTTCAAGAAAAGAATCTCTATCGCTACCGAGGCGGCTTTTTTAAGCGCATCGACTTTAAAACTCTCACTAAGACCAAAACGGAGATGACGGTGTCGTCTGACGATTTGCAGTCGGGCGATCAGATCGCGACAGAGGGTCTCGGGTTTCTACGCATCGCCGAGCTCGCCGCATTTGGTGGGGTCGCCGAGGGCCATTCGCACTAAAGGCCATTTCAATTAAAGGAAAGTCTCTTGATTAATCGAATTATTCACTTCTCTGTCTACCATCGCGGGATCGTCCTGCTGCTGACAGGACTTCTCGCGCTTGCTGGGCTCTACAGCTTTAATCATTTACCGATCGATGCCGTTCCGGACATTACGAATAACCAAGTTCAGGTGAACACCACAATCGACGGTCTTGCGCCCGAAGAGATTGAGCGCACCATCACGTTTCCGGTGGAGTCGTCAATGCGCGGGCTTGCGGGTGTGCAGCAGGTTCGCTCGATAACGCGCTTCGGTCTCTCTCAGGTGACAGTCGTTTTTAAAGACACGGTCGACATCTACCGAGCGCGTCAGGTGGTTTCGGAGCGTCTGCAGAGCGTTTCAGGCGAACTGCCTCACGGAGCTGAAGCGAAGCTCGGGCCGATCTCGTCAGGTCTTGGCGAAATCTTCCAGTACGTTCTCGATTATGAAAAGCCCGCGACCGAACCGAGCGAGCGCCTCAAACAACTGATGGAGATCAAAGCCCTCCAAGACTGGTTTGTGAAGCCGAGACTTCTTACAGTCGAAGGTGTTGCCGAAATCAATACGACGGGCGGCTATGAGCGCCAGTATCACGTGCAGCCGAATATCGCGAAGATGGCGTCGTACGGTGTTCATTTCGGCGAAATTCTGAACGCACTTCAAAACGTGAACCGAAATGTCGGTGGCGGCTACGTCCAGCAAACAGCAGAGCAATTCCTCGTTCAAGGAGTTGGTCTTTTCAAATCTCCAAAAGACATTGAAGCGGTCGCGGTGAAGTCGCTTGAGTCATTCAAGCTAGTTCGGATCGGCGACGTTGCGTCCGTCACTCTCGGCAAAGAACTACGCACAGGTGCTGCTACGTACAACGGTCGCGAAGTTGTTCTCGGAACGGCCATGATGCTCCTAGGTGAAAATAGCCGAACCGTCGCTCTGCGTGTTGCAGCCAAAGTCGACGAGATTCAGAAGACATTGCCAGCGGGCGTTCGCCTAACAACGGTTTACGATCGCTCAGAACTTGTGAACGCGACTCTCGGAACCGTGGAACACAACCTGGTCATGGGCGCGACTCTCGTGATCATCGTTTTGTTTTTGCTCTTGGGTAACATAAGAGCTGCTGTCATCACCGCACTGACAATTCCGCTTTCGCTTCTTGCGACGTTCGTCATCATGAAACCGCTCGGCATGTCGGGGAACTTGATGAGCTTAGGGGCACTCGATTTCGGGATCATCGTCGACGGTACAGTGATCGTGCTCGACAACTGTGTGCGCTACATCCACGACATGAAGAAGCGTCTGGGTCGCAAGCTTTCGCGCGCCGAAATTCAACAAGCTGTTTACGAAGCCGCAGTGGAAATTCGTCTCGCAGCAGGCTTCGGCGAATTGATCGTGGTTGCCGTGTTCCTGCCCATCTTTGGGCTCGTCGGAATCGAGGGCAAAACGTTTGCGCCCATGGCGGGCACGTTTGTGATTGCGGTCTTCTGTGCGCTGATTCTTTCGTTTACAACCGCGCCAGCGCTCGCCTCCTTGATTCTTTCTGGCGATGCCGAAGAGAAGGAGCCTAAGTTCATGGCGTGGCTGAAATCGGCTTATACGCCGATTTTAGACCGCACCCTTCGTCATCCGAGACTAACGCTCGGGCTAGCGGTTGGAAGTGTCATGGTCGGGGTCGTTCTGTTTGCGACTCGCGGCGCTGAATTCCTCCCTCAGCTTGGAGAGGGCTCGTACGCCTTTCACATGATTCGTCCCGTGAACGTGAGTCTTGATCAATCGATCGCTCTTCAAGAAAAAGCAGACCAAGTCGTCAAATCTTTTCCGGAAGTGAATCACGTCTTTTCGAGAATCGGCACAAGTGAAGTCGCGACCGATCCAATGGGTGTCAACGTGTCTGATGCGTACATCATGCTGAAAGACCGAAGTGAATGGCCGTCGGGGCACACGTACGAATCGTTGGTCAGCGAAATCATCAAGAAGCTTCGGCTCGAAGTGCCCGGTCAGAATTACTTAGCGTCGCAGCCAATCCAGATGCGCTTCAACGAATTGCTGGAAGGCACTCGCGCTGACGTTACGGTGAAAGTGTTCGGGCCTGAGCTTGATCAACTGATGGCTCTTGCGAAAGAAGCGAAAGAGATTATCGAGACGGTGCCTGGTGCAGGCGACGTCGAAGAAGACTTGGCCGGCACGTCTCCGGTTTTGCGAATTGAGCCTAAAGAGCCTGCGATGAGAACCTATGGGGCTGCGAGTTCGGATCTGCTGGATGCCGTTGCGGTTGCGATGGGTGGGCAAGAGGTCGGCTATCTCTACGAAAAGGATCGAAAGTATCCGATCGTGGTTCGTATTTCTGACGACGAACGATCGGACCTAGAAACGATTCGTGAGATTCCGGTTGCGCTCGGTACAGCGCTGACGACCCCTCTCGGTACGCTCGCGACGACGCAGTTTTCTGAAACGTATGGGTCTATCAATCGAGAAGACTCGAACAGGCGCTCGGCGGTCTTGATCAACCTTCGCGGTCGAGACACCGAAAGCTTCGTCGAAGAAGCGAAGGCCAAAGTCGAACGCGAGCTCAAACTCCCGCAAGGCTATTATATGGAATGGGGAGGCAACTTTAAGAACCTCCGCGAAGCGCGAACCCGACTCTTAGTTCTGGCGCCTCTCTCCTTATTACTGGTTCTTCTCATGATCTATGCAGCCTTCAAGAGCGTGAAACAGACGGCACTTATCTTCGCGTGTGTGCCGCTTGCGCTTGTCGGGGGTGTGATTGGGCTTATGCTGAACGGTTTGCCTTTCAGTATTTCAGCGGGCGTGGGCTTCATCGCGCTCTCCGGGATCGCGGTTCTGAATGGAGTCGTCTTGGTAAACTACTTCAATCAGCTGAGGTCGGAAGGGGAGCGAGGGGTCGAAGTGATTCGGCACGGGACCCTCATTCGCTTGCGTCCTGTGCTCATGACGGCGCTCGTCGCTATCTTCGGATTCTTGCCGATGATGGTGTCTTCGGGTGTGGGGGCCGAGGTTCAAAGACCACTTGCATCTGTCGTGATCGGCGGAATTCTGTCGTCCACTCTTTTAACACTACTCGTGCTCCCGACACTCTATTGGTGGCTCGAGCGCGACACGCTGAAGGCGTGATCGAGCCCGTCTCCCTGGGGAATTTTGCTTAAAAAGTCGTCGTGAAAGGCGATTTCCCTGGGGAAAATCGCAGAAAAACGTCGAAAAAGCGCATTTTCCCTGGGGGAACCCCTAAGAAACTGTAGACAACGGGTTTTTTCTGCATACGATTGGGATGTCTGAACGACACTAACTGAAACCCCTCGGGGTCCACACCGACACTCTTAGAGTGTCAAAAGTGAGAGAGAGAAATGGCAAAAAAAGCAGCTAAGAAAGCAACAGCGAAGAAAGCTCCAGCGAAAAAAGCTCCTGCAAAAGCGACTGCAAAAAAAGCAGCTCCTAAAAAAGCAGCGGCAAAAGCAGCTCCAAAAGCAACTGCAAAAAAAGCGTCTAAGCGCACTCCAAACGCAGGCTTCATGAAAGCTCTCGCTTTGAGCCCAGAACTCCAAGCAGTTATCGGCAAAGCAAACGCAGCACGCACAGAAGTCACTAAAGGCCTCTGGGCTTACATCAAAAAACACGGCCTCCAAGACGCGAAAAACAAGCGCGACATCAACGCTGACGACAAATTGAAAGCTGTTTTCGGCAAAACAAAGTCAACATGTTCGAAATGACGAAACTCGTTGGCAAGCACATGAAGTGATTTTGAATTCTCGCTCGCAAGTCGAGTGAGACTTCAAAACTTCAAAAAAGCCG
>CAJYOV010000482.1 GCA_913776405.1 Pseudobdellovibrionaceae bacterium | reverse complement strand
AAGATGACTTCGATCTTTTCACGGCAGCTTTCGAGCGATGTCTCGAACTGCGTTCGGAACTTCACGTATGAAAGAACTCGTTCTTTTAAATCAAGATCTTGTGCGCGAACACATCAAGGCGGCGGCTCGAGATGCCGCGTTTATTGGAGCTGCTGAATCTCAGACTCACAAAGCGTCGGTTCGAAACCCTCTTTGCGGTGACGAGATCGAAGTTTCGACATCAATCGATGCCGAAGATCGAATTCAGAACTTAAAGGCGCAGATCCGCGGCTGCTTAGTCGCTCGTGCGGCATGGTCGCTTCTGGCGCCGCGTGTTCAGGGCCTCACGCGAACCGAGGCGATCGCATTTCTAAATTCGTTTGAATCCGAACTCGATCAAGAAGCTTCGGGCCCGACTTATTCCGAACTTCCGGCGCCGCTTTCAAGCCTTCTCACTTACCGGTCACCAAGCCCGCGTCATTCGTGCGCGACGCTTGGGAGCCATGCGCTCTTGCAGGCTCTTCAGCCAAAAAACTGCAACCAGTAAGAGAAAGCCAAGAGCGACTTGAAAGCCAGCTGTCTTGTGAGCTGAAGAGAAATTTAACCCTTGAACTTGATCGTAGACCGCAACCGAAACTGTGCGTGTCATCCCAGGTAAATTACCGCCGATCATCATCGCAACGCCGAATTCACCCATTGTGTGCGCAAACGCGAGT
Organism: Pseudobdellovibrionaceae bacterium; assembly: GCA_913776405.1. Lineage (GTDB taxonomy): Bacteria > Bdellovibrionota > Bdellovibrionia > Bdellovibrionales > JAMPXM01 > CAJYOV01. The sequence goes on along the minus strand of CAJYOV010000482.1, from coordinate 3,343 downwards.
GCAAGGCCCGCGATGATCCCGGGCCAAGTGAGCGGTACGATAATCGTCCAAAGCGTTTTCCAGCGCGAGGCACCTAGACATCTTGCGGCCTCAAGCATTTGAGTTTCGACCATAGAAAGCGTCGATGCAAAAGGCTGAATGGCGATCGGCAGATTGAAAAACGTAGCGCCGATCGCTAGACCCGCGAACGAAAAAGCGAAATTGAACGTTTCTGTTTTCGAGTACGCGAGGAGAAGATAGAAGCCAACAACCGTTGGCGGCAGAACAAACGGAAGACTCGTCAGGGCCTCGACTACCGGCTTCAAACGCGAGCGTGAGAACGCAAGCCAAAGTGCAATCGGAAAGCCGATCACGAAGACGCCAACTGCGACGACCGCACCCAGCTTCAAACTGACTAAGAGCGCTTGCCAATCGATCACGACTTACTTCGTATCCTTCGTCTCGCTTTTGGTGCCAAGCCCGTGAGCCGAAAGCACCGACTGCCCTTCATTGCTCAAGAGCAAATCGCGAAATCGCTGAGCCTCAGTTTTAAGTTTGGAGCTCTTTAGAATCGCTCCACTCTGCTTCAAACTTTCGGCCTCATCGGATTTGAGTGGAAGCATCGTGCCGGCGTTTTTCATTTCAGGAGATTCTGCGAGGGCTTGCGCGATCAGCGAAGCTGAGACGGCACCCGTCGCCGCGAATTGCGCAGCTTGCGCGACGTTCTCGGCCGTCACTTGCTTGCTCGCGAGCTCCTTATCGAGATGTGCTTTCTCAAGCGCCTGTGCGGCGATTCGACCATAAGGCGCAACAGCTGGATTCGCGATTGCAAATCGCTTAACGGCGTCTGACTTCAGAATTGCAAGCGTGGGATCACCAGCTTTTATCAAGGACTCGAGCTTCAAAGGCGTTCGAGCCCAGATGACTAGATGGCCCGTTCCATAACGGAAAGTGTTGCCCTCTACTAAATCTGTTTTTTTCAACTTTTCTGGAAACGAATCGTCAGCAGACAGAAAGACATCAAAGGGTGCGCCCGCTTGAATCTGTTGTGTGAGGCTCCCCGATGAACCGAAGATCGTTTCAACTTTCACGGTCGGGTTTTGCGTCTCGAACCTTTTAACTAGAGTCGGAAGTGCAAACTTCAAATCAGCCGCTGCCGCTACTCGCAACTTAGATTGAGCCCGTGCTGAGCTAGCGCTGAGGACAGAACTCAGGCTCAAGCTGACAACGATCAGAATAAAGGTGGAGAACGATCGCATTAGACGCCTACGTGCGCATGAGTGTGATGGTTGGCTTCACTCTCTTTACGATGTTGGCAAAGCGCATGGCCCTGAAGCCATTCGCTCGCACCATCTTCGTAATGCTCTTTTTTCCAGATCGGAGCGCGCTCTTTCAAGTTCTCAATGATGTACCGAGACGCTTGGAATGCCTCATCGCGATGTTTACAGCTGACGGCGATCAAGACCGCAACGTCACCGATCTTCAGATCGCCTACGCGATGAAGAACGAGCACATGGCTATCGCGACCCCAGCGATCTTGTGCCTCATGCGCCATCTCGCGAAAGACAGTCTCACAAAGTGGAGCGAAACTGTCGTAGCTGAGAGCCGTCACCTTGCGGCCATGGTTCTGACTTCGAACGCGCCCAATAAAGATGGCTTCGCCGCCATGACGCTCCGATGGTTTTAAGAGACCTTCGTGTTCGATCTCAATTGGAGTCTCTGTTAGGCGCACGTCGATCAGCCCACGCTCAAGTTTAGGAGCGTTTTCGATTTTTAATTCCATCTCAACCTCCACTCACAGGTGGTAACAGCGCAAGCTTCGACCCTGCTGAGACGAGAGCGTGGTCTTCAAGAACGGCTGATTCGTTTGCGAGAGCTGATTTCTCCACGAGGGCGGCCGCATCGAACGACGATTTCGGCAACGATCTAAAATGCGACGCGAGCAACGTCTTCATCTCTGCGGTTGTCACTGTTGGTGTCTCTAACGAGACTTTCACTTCTTGTGGGCCTAAATTTCGAAACGCACCGAAGAGGCGAACTTGAACTTCCATGAATCCTGTCTCCGATTAGAAGTCTGACGTTTGAGGAAAAATTTCGATGAGATGGCTTGGGCTCGTTTCGCTTACACCTTCTGGAACCACCGCCCAAGCTGACGCGTCCAGAAGGGGGCGAGTCATGAACGAGGGCTGCCCCGAAAGAATCGTGGCCATCGGCACGAGATCCTTCACTTCGTATTTCGCTTTCAAGAAACAGCGAAGTGCAGCGGGCTTCCTGTAGGCGTTCGCAACTCGCGCGACGAGCGGTTTTTCCGGCTCGAGTTTAAAGAGCGCGCGTAAATACGGTTCGATGAAAAAGCGCACACCTACGACCGTCGAAACAGGGTTGCCAGGTAGGCCGAAGGCAACAAACGACGGAGCCTTCGTAGCAGACTGATCAAAATGCGCAAAGAGAATCGGCTTTCCAGGCCTGATGTCCACGCGGTGAAAGTCGATGCTAGCCCCTTGGGCTTCGAGCCCCGCACGAACAAAGTCCGCTTTGCCCATCGAGACGGCTCCCGTCGTGATGAGAATCGAGGGAGGGCTCTTCTTTAAATCTTTCAGAAGATGCTCGAAGGCTTGTGGGTCATCCCGCAGGATCGGCTTGGTCTCCACGTCGCACCCAAGAGAACTCAAAGCTGCAACGAGATAAGGAAGAGACGAATTGTAGATCTGGCCGGGCTTCAGTTGCTCGCCGACCGAAACGAGCTCAGCTCCTGTCGGAACAACCGTTACGCGAGGCCGCTTGAAAACTTCGACTTCGGAATAGCCGTTCGACGCAAGTCCAAGCAAATGTTCGGCGCGAACTTTCTCGGCGCGAGCAACGATTCGCTGACCTGGCGCGAAGTCATCGCCTGCAGCACGGAGATTCTCGCGTGTCGGCACTGCGGCCGTAATCGAGATGCTCGCGACGCGGCCATCCGCGTTCCGTTCTGCGGGTGTATCCTCAACTTTGACCGCGCAATCGCAGTCCTGAGGGAAAGGAGCACCCGTCATGATTTCCCACGCAAAGCCGTGCGGCGTCGTCTCTGGTGGCACGGCGCCAGGGAAGAGCGTGCCCGCTATTTGAAAACGAACAGGCGCTTCAGAGCTTGCCTCACGCACAAGACCCGAAGCGAAACAGTAGCCGTCCACACCTGAGTTATGGAAAGGCGGGATTGTAAGCGTCGAGACGTGATCGCGACTTGCACGACGACCGACCGCCTGAGATAGGCTTACGTGCTCACTTTCAAGCGAGTGAGCGGCCGCTCGTTCGCTCAGAGTGTCGAGCGCATCAGCGTACCGCATGATCACCGCCTCGGAGCGTGTGCAAACTGTGTTTTAGAAGT
>CAJYOV010000481.1 GCA_913776405.1 Pseudobdellovibrionaceae bacterium | reverse complement strand
AGTCGAACGAGCCAGCTGCAACCGTGACTTTGTCTTCTTTCATTTCAACGACTTCTTGGTCGCCGGCTTCTGGTGGCGTTTGCTCTTGGCCGTTAACGAGCATTTTCTCGATCGCGCCTGTCGTTTTGTTCATAAGAACTTCGACTTTTTGTTTGCCCATGAAGCCCATGTCCATGTCTTGAACCATCCAGATCGAAGTTGCTGTCTATTCACGGACGAAGTTGTGCGACGTACCGTTGATGAAGCCGCCGATCGAGATTTTGTAATCCGCTTGGTCGCCAACTTTCCAGTTGAGACCTGTCGTCGCTGCCGTCGCCATTGTCTGTGCTTGCAATGCCGCCGCGTCGAAGAGTTGAACGTCTGCTTTTGCTGTCGATGAAACAGCAACCAATGCTGCTGCGATAAGACCCAAGAATTTCATAGAGAGAATCCCTTCCCGAAAGTGCCCAACCTCGTGGTCGAACGTGTGTGTTCCCGGCTACGCCAGAACGGTTTATGGACTCAATCAGAGCCCACGCCTCTCGAGGGGTCAAGACCAACGTCAGAGCTTTTACTCGACGCAGGGTGTAGTTTGTTAGGAAGAGTGACCTAAAATCGCGCGCGTTTAGATTCTGCGACTCGCGCGCTCACGCGGGCCCCCTGTTGACTAGAGTCACAAGCCTAAGCTGGATTCGAAAACAGAACTTAGTCAATCAACTTCATGATCCAGATCTGAATCATCGGCGCGTCGATGAATTTTTCCCACTTAGGGTTCAAAGCCGCGAGCTCAGCATTTCCTTGAACCGATGAGTCCGCCGCAACCTCAAAACCGTTGGAAGCAGCGGCGTTGATGATCTCGTCTGATTGATGAGCGGAACTTCTAAGATGGACTTCAACGCCGTCAGATTTCCTGAAGTGTGCGAAGGTACCGGCTGCAGTTCGTTTCGGATGAAGCTCAGACAGATAAATTTGCCCGTTAGTTTTTAGAACTTTCCTAGCGGACTCAAAAAAACTCTTTAAATCCGGAATATGCTCCAGAACCAGGCTTGCAACAATCGAGTCGAATGGAGCATTTGGAATAACCTGAGAAAGAAAATCGCCTTTGACCAGAGTGAGATTCGGACTCGATATTTTTGCTCGAAGCCTATTGAGCATTCCTTCCGAAATATCGATTCCGGTCACTAAGTTCTCAGCTTCAATGAGCCGGCGAGTGTGACGACCAGTTCCGCAACCGATTTCTAAAACATTCTGATTCCGAATCGTTTTGTAAACGCCGGGAAAGGTTAGTTCATCGATAGCAACGGTTGGGTTTGCGTAGGAGTCATAAAACGACGACCACGCATCGTACGCGATTTCATTTTCTTTAGTATATGAAGACATTCAAACTCCTCTGACCCGGCCAACCTAGCCGAAAGGAGCATAAACTTTTGCTCTCAATGAAAGCGCAGCGCCACTGCAAGACCAAGATTAGCGGAGCGTCCAGCACCGATCAACAAACAAAACGCTCGCGCGAATCACGCGCGAGCGGATTACCGTTCGCCGATTCCGCCGATGAGGACTTGGCGAGGTTTGGAGCCGTTAGCTGGGCCGACGACGCCTTCTTTCTCGAAGACTTCGATCATGCGGGCTGCGCGTGGGTAGCCGAGTGAGAACTTACGTTGGAGAAGTGACGCGCTGACGGCTTTTTGGGATCCGACCCACGCAAGAACTTCGTCGTAACGTTCGTCATACTCACTTGCTTCGCCTTCGCCCAAGACATCGCCGTCTTCACCGCCGCCACCGCCAAGATCAAAGCCGCCGCCTGAACCTTCAAGGGCGCGCATAGCGAGAACGTCGTATTGCGGTTCTCCTTGGTCGGCCCAGAACTGAATCACTTTCGCGATCTCAGGTTCTGAAACCCACGCTGCGTGATGACGCTGCGGTTTCGAGACGCCAGGCGCCAGGAAGAGCGAATCCCCGTTTGGAAGAAGTCGCTCACCGCCGCCTTCATCCAAGATGATTCGCGAATCGAGTTTCGATGCGACCTTGAATGAAATACGACCTGGGATGTTTGTTTTAATCAGACCCGTGACAACGTCTTTACGTGGTGACTGAGTTGCGAGAATCAAATGGATTCCGCACGCGCGCGCCATCTGCGCAAGACGTACAACCAAGTTTTCAACGTTTGCTTTATCGACCGCCATCAAGTCCGCAAACTCTTCGATCACGATTGCGATATAAGGCTGCGGCGTGAAGTAGTACTGCTCAAGTTTTCTGACATCGAGTTCCCACTCGGCCATGAGCTTCTCGTGCTTCTCAACTTCTTCTTTCGAGAACTTACCAACGATTTCGTTGAAGCTCTCGAGACCGCGCGCACCGAACTTCGACATCGAACGGTAACGCTTTTCCATTTCGCGAACGGCCCACTTCAAAGCTACGACCGCTTTTTTCGGTTCGCGAATCGGTGGCATCAAGAGATGCGGAACGTTGTTGAACGTTGCAAGGTCGACTTGCTTTGGATCGACGAGAATCAAACGAAGAGTCTTTGGCGAATGCTTGAACAAAAGACCCAAGATTGCTGAAACAACGAAGACCGACTTACCGGAACCGGTCGTGCCGGCCACCATCAAGTGCGGCATTTTTCTGAGATCGACGACTTTCGGTTCACCGTCTGCTTGGCGACCCAAACAGATCGGGAGTTTGTAGTTCTCGCTCCAGAAATCGTCGTTCGCGATGATGTCTTTTAAATAAACCGTTTCGCGCTTCGAGTTTGATGTCTCGATACCGACAACGTCGCGACCCGGAATCGGCGCAATGATACGAACCGACTCAGACGAGAGCGCAAGAGACAAGTCGTCTGCGAGATCCGTAATCTTTGAGATCTTTACGTCGGCCGCAGGCTTGAATTCATACATCGTAACAAGCGGACCTGGCTTTGCGTTTTCGACAACACCGCGCACAGAGAACTGTGCAAGCTTATCAACCAACACGTCGGCTTTTTTATTGATCTCACGCTCGTCGATTTTCACTCGCGTCAAAGGTGGATCTTCGAGCATCGCGATCTCTGGAAGTTTCCAGTTCTCGATGCGGCGTTCGACTTTCGCAGCCAGCTTCACTTTTCGGCGTGGCACATCTGCCTCGGGCTTTTGCTTCAAAGCCGCGTTGCCAATCGCTGACAAGAAGCCTTTCTTTGGCGCCTCGTCTTCTTCTTCCTCATCTATGGCTTCAAGGTCTGCGAGATCCTCTTCTTCTTCGTCGTCGACGCGAGAGACACGAATAACGACTTTCTCTGGTGGCTTCTCGGCCTTTTCAGACTTGTCGGCTTTATCCGCCTTTGACGGCTTTTCATCGTCTTTACCGCCCGAGATGACCTTCAAAGCCTTCTTCTCTTTTGCGGGCTTTGTAGATCCGCCACCGGCACCAGCCCCAAGAGGCTCGAACTCAAACATCTCACGGAAGGCCGCCATCTTTTCGAAAAGGCCGTCTTTCATCGCGCCGAGGAAGGCGAGCGGAGATTTGAAAAGCTGACTCAGAGAGCGCTCTGTGTAGAACACGAGAAGCATGAGCGCCAAAGACCACAAGATGATCGAAACACCGAGGAAA
>CAJYOV010000480.1 GCA_913776405.1 Pseudobdellovibrionaceae bacterium | reverse complement strand
AGATGACCGGCGGGTCATCTCCGGGATCGTACATGTTCTGAAGGTCGGCTGTCGGTGGTGCGACTGCCCTGCCGATTATGGACCATCCACGACGATCTACAACCGGTTCAACCGCTGGTCGCGCCTTCGCTCGGCATGCAATATCTGAAACGTCTCGATTCGATCAGGGCCGAACTCGATTTCAAAAACGGCGTGATTCTCACGGATACAAGAGATTCCGATCATCTCTTTCGACCTACGGACTCGTCTTGTGAGGTTGTCCAAACCGCAATCCGCCGTCCCGGCGAAACCGCAGGCGAAAAACGATTCCTGATCCGTAAAGATGTTTGGGATCAACTCTCCGCGCTCGACCGCGCAGGCTTACTTAGCCACGAAATCATCTACGAACACTTCAGCCGCCTTGGCGAAACGACTTCGGTTAAAGCGCGCAAAGTAAACGCGTTTCTCTTTAAAAACGAAACGTTCAAGACGGCCGAGTTCTGGGAGCTTCTGAGGAATCTTGAAGTCCCGATTTATCCTTAGAGAGCCTGCGCGCGAAAACTGGATTTTGGCTGCGGTCGCGAAAGATCACTGGTTAGTAAGGAAAAGCGAGGCGTTACTGACGCCACATGCATGACTTCCTCCACTTGATTCCAGCCATCTGACAAGCGCTTTAATCGAACTATGACCGATTGCGGGCCTCTGAAGCGGCAGCAGATTTGCCCATCAGATCAATCCCGAAGTTGCGATACACAGCCGTACTCGACGGACAAGTCGTTCACGATCTTTTGCGCAGCTGCCCTGCGCTGATCTCTCGTGTTATCGGTGCCGTATGAAAGGCTTGTGATCTCGTCCATGTGATCGAGAAGAGCGGCATCCTGGCAAAGACTCAACCGACTCAAAGTAAAATGCCCACTTTTGTAGTCATCGTTAACGCTGTCTCGCATGCTATCTAGTACTTCGCAGGATTCTGCTCGTGACATAAATCGACCGACGCCCCATCCGGCATAGCTGTTGATTGTCTTCAAGAATTCTGACGAGCTAACTCTATTTTCAGAGAGGTCAAAAATGTCACGCGTGACCTGCGTGACGAACGGGTCAGTGTAGCCGATTCGACGAACCGCCTCATGAAAGATCAAGCCGACCTTGCTTCGGTCAGAAACTTTGGGGTTTAAGAACCAGGGTTCAAAAACTCGGATCTCGATTTGGTTCTGGCAAGCAACAACGGTTTTCTTCGCGCCTGACAGACTTTCGTTTAGACAGCCGGTAGATGAGAGAGGGAGCTTATCGAAAACCCAGCGCGAATTCTTGATCGCTTTAGCCAAGCTGAGGCTGAACTGCGGTGAAACCTGTTTCAGTTGAGCCAGAACCGCATTCAGCTTTGGTGCGATAGCGAGATTTTCAACTTCAACCAGAGTACCTGCTTCGACGAAGTCGAAAAGCTCGTCGCCGACAGCGTTGCCTCCACCACGATCTTGACCACGTAGACCAGCATCGAGGCCCCTTAGAGTGATCTTTGCCGGTGCTTTTCGTGAGACTGGTAACTGGTTGTTTGAATCTATGATTTCAGACAGCGGGCTTAAGCGCGGCAGTGAAGTCTTAGTAAATTGGACGTGTTTTGTCGTCTCAGGGCTAAAGACGCCGTCATTCAGTCTGTCATTCAAGCCGCTCGCTTGACCAAGCGCGGCCGCGTTTTGAAAGACTAGCGTCAGAGCAATCGCGAATCTCATTTTGTTTTTCATAGTGCGGCTTTCTTATCCCTAGTTGTCAGCGGGAAAAAAGAGACTTGTAGTTGATAGACTGAGTCTGGTTCCGATCTAGGCCTTTGCAGGTAGCCAGTTAGATCATTCCGAAATTTCTGAATAAGCTTTTTGACTTCCGGCAGATCGGCTTTCTCGATCGCAATCGTTGTCGACGTGTGATCGCGTTGCTTGCGATCGACCGTTTCGAGCGCTTCTGCCGATTTCCTTAGGATGGATGCCTGATATTTTATTTGTGCGGCAGTTGTGAAGTCAGGATCTAGGATGTTCGTGCTGTGCTGATGATGAAGTTTAAGCTGACCTCTAGAGTCTCTTACCAGGAGCTTTAGGCGTTCTAGTGTCTCAATCGCGGCCTCGGCTTGTAGCGAGCTAATGCCAATTGCTGCCGCGATGAGAGTCGGCTCAAGTTGAAACCAAGGGATCAGGGAAAGCTCAAGAATTGCATCGTAATACCACTCAGACATAGCATTGAAGGCGTCTTGCTGGAGGAGATAATAAGAGTGCTGCGCTTCCCCGCTTGCGCTCATCGCTGCCTGCTCGAAACTCCTGACCTGATCGGGGCTCAGAGCGAGAGCCTTCGAGAACTTCGCGAAGGTTTCTTTTGTGAGAGTTCTTTTACCCGAGAGGATTGAGGACAGAGTCGAATGGTGGACATCAAGTGCTGAGGCGAAGGCACGGAGTGAGTACGCCGGATTTTTTCCGACTCTCCTTGCAAATTCCTGTTTTAGGAAACTTCTGAATTCTTGCATATCGTAAGTTATAAACTAGACCGCTCCGATGCCCGAGGTTTTTGTTCCGCAATGGTGCAGTCCCTCACGCATCGGAGCGCTTTATTCAGTGTCGTACAAAAGTTCGACACATCAGAAACTCGTTTAGATTTAGACGCTGATCAAACTTCGGTTAGCGAATGTAACAACGGATATTGCGATTCATTTCGTCGGTCTGGCCCATGAGAGACAGGCTTGCAGATTTCGATCCGCCATTTGCCATCATGCCGATGTCACGGTACTCAGGAAGCTGCGCTACCACCGAAAGTGAGCCAAGAGCTGATCCGCTCTCAATCACAATGACTGTTAGTTTCACGTCTTTGATCGAAAGTTCGGCCATCAAAGGCGCGTGAGGTGATTCTTTCTTCAGTTCGGATCTCCGAATCGTTACCGCCTCCGAGTAGCCGGTTTCGCCGCCTTTGTAGAGCTCGCATTGCACCGAAGCTTCGTTAGCTGCTTGCGCTGCTGTGCCCGCCAACAAAATCAGAGTAAATAGACCTGTCTTCATACATCTCCCTGTGTTTTTTGAGTCGACCTTTGATCGGTGCGCTCAGTTGTTGTCGGCTGTTGTAAATGACTGGCGGAAGATCGCACAGAGAACGACCTCTCAAACCGGTGCACCGGCGTTGCACCGCGAGAAAATTTCATTCGACCGACAATGCCGTGTGGACCTGAGCGCGACGAGTTTGCGTGCGCGGCTTTCTGGAATATCCATGCGGCCGTTTTCGTAATGGCCGATGG
>CAJYOV010000479.1 GCA_913776405.1 Pseudobdellovibrionaceae bacterium | reverse complement strand
AAAATCATAGTGAAGATGAGACGCGTCGTGCTTCTGAATCACGAACGAGCGAACGTTCTCAGATTTAGCTGAGACACTCTTCTTTTTTCGCGACGCTGCCTTTACAGCTTTCGCCTGAAGAGCCTTCTCCATGAGCCCGCTAGGCTCTTGAGTCTTCTTGAAATCTCGCTTGTGCCGATACTCTTTCAAACTCATTTTTTCGCCTTCCTCTTGCGAACAGACGCCGACTTGGCTTTCTTCGCCGGCTTCGCCATTTTCTTGGCTGCCTTTTTGGCAGTCTTCTTTCGCACGGGCCGCAACAACTTCGTTTTTGTACGAGAGCTCACACGTCTTGATGCCGCGACCGACCGAGCTGAACTAGATCGAGATCCACCCTTCGACTTCAAGCTCTTCGCAAGAAGAGGCATAAGATCGATCGTGTTCGTGTTCGTCACCTCGATTTCATCCGATTCAGGTGCAGTTTCGGTTTCGCCACCTTTTAGCTTTTGTTGAATTCGCTTTAAGAGATCGTCCTGATAGGTGTCTTTATATTGATCTGGCTTCCAAGGCGCACTCATGCCCTTGACGAGCTGTTCAGCCATTTTGATTTCTTTTTCTGAAATTCGGACCTTCCCGAGATCAATGTCATCGAGATACTTCGCCTCTGAGACTTCCTTAATCTCATGCGCGTAGCGAAGCACCTCAAGAATCAGGTACTCGTCTCGTGCCATGATCGCGCCCAAGTACTGCCGCTTGCGAAGGACGAACTGGGAGATCGCGACCTTCTTCGTTTTCTCGAGTGTCTTTCGAAGCAACAAGTATCCCTTTTCGCCGTTTTTTCCGGGGACAAGGTAGTAGGGTCGCTCGAAAAGGAGCGGGTCCATCTCATCGAGGTCGACAAAATCTTCGATGTCGAGAGTTTGTGTGGCTTTCGGATTGGCTTTCTTGAAGTCGGCCTCGGTAAGAACAACGTATTGGCTCGGTTGGTACTCGTAGCCCTTCACGATGTTCTTTTTTTGAACCTCGCGACCGGTCGACTTGTTGATTTGCTTATAGCCGATGGGAGAAAAGTCGTTTTTATCGAGCATGCGAAAGTGCAAGTGTTCTTGCTCTTTTGCACTCATGATTTGAACTGGAATGTTAATAAGACCGAAGCTAATCGCGCCGGACCAGATCCCACGAGCCATGATGGACGTCTCCCTCTTTGGTCGAAGGCTTGAATCCGTTCAAGCATGAGTACGAGATGGAGCGTCCAGAGTTGCGTGGCTTCAACCAGTGTCCAACCTACACTTCTATCGGTTGAAGGTGGGTGTACAATCGATGGACTTTACATCACATCGCGGAAGGCGCTGGGCCTCTGTCACATATTCAGATTGTGCTTGGATGATTCCAGCGAAGGCCTTAACAATGTCGTTATGTTATTAGTTAAAACGGTCGCGAAAACACTTCTCGTTCTTGGTCTCACGTACATCGCAATGGCCGCTTCTCCGCTCAAAAGCCACGCCAGCACAAAGGTCGGCGACGGTCAGGCGCCGCAGACCGAACCCTCTATTCAATAAACTTACCGATTATTTTTCGTTCGGTTGATCGAGCCTGAAATACTGCAAGCTCAAAGCGTAAACGCTATCTGCCGAATCGATTTGCTGGAATCGCTGAACGAAGTCATCACTGAACTTGTTCAGCATCGCGCGCGCGGCTGGAAGGTCTTCCTCTTTCACCGCAAGCACAGTTGAAAGTGCTTTTCGCTTTTGAAGCTCTTGCGACGAAACTGCCTGAGTTGCCAAAGACAAAACTTGCTTATGGAAATTTTGAATCATTGGCGTAGAAACCGAACGCTCAGCCACATGGTGGACCGCTGTGCGAGCATACCCACCGTCAATACGTTGAAGACACTTTCTCTCTTCGAGAACGCGAAGGGCGTCTCGAGCGTCTTCAAGCGAAATCCCGAGTCGCTTTGAAACGACGTTTGCGTCGACCAAATGCTTTACGATGTGCGTGAGTTCGATGATCGCTGGGTAATACCAATGACGAATCAACGCGAGCTTCTCTTCATCGAGGGCTTGAGAGTTCTCAGCACGATGGCCGTACTCTCGAAGCTTCTTCTCAGCTGCGTTGCGAATCGCAGCACTGCGACCGTGTTTCAAATCGACAAGGCTCACGAAGTAATGAGCCTCTTGACCTTTCAGTCCAAGGTTTGTCGCGATCGATTGCGCCATCGCAGATACAGGCCATAGCGACCATTCATGATGTCACTGAGAGCTGCCGGGCGCAGTTCTAAATCTTTCGAAAACGAACGCATTGAGTAGCGTTTGTTTAGACTCAATCGGGATTGAAATTCGTCGAGAAGAAATTCTTTGTAGTCGGAGTAATCAAGAACGGTGCGCTTCACAGAACGCATCATCTCGAAAACGAATTGCGAGCACAATCTCAAGTGCTTCGCAATAAAACCGTCTTGACCAGACATTAACAGAAACTAACCTAACTTGCTTTAGACTTTGAGATTTTCGATGGATCCCAGTACGGCCAGAGGTGTTTCGATGCTTCCTCATTCAAAAGATTAGAGTCGGCGCTCACTAACGACTCGACCGCTCGATTCAGAAGTTCAGGATCCATGATCTTTCGGAGCGCGATCATCGATTGCCTGCGGATCATAGCATTCGGGTGTACTACGTAACTATCGATCTGCTCGACCAGCTTCGTGAAATCAACTTGGGCAGTGTAGTACACCAGATCTCGGTCTCGGTGGATCCTCGCAAGTTCACCGATCGCATAGAGACCACTCGCAACTTTCGCTAGATCCTGATTTCGAGCCATTAGCTTTGCCAGCGTCTTAATAACGGCTGGCTTTAGCTCGTCTTTGCCTTCGTAAACGAGCGCATTTGCCATCTGCCTGAGATCATCTGACTTGCGAACGGTTGTGACAGCCTTTTTCTCAACTGGCGCTTCGAAGTGAATGAGTACATCCATCGCGTTAGCGACGATACGGTTTTCGCCAGCATCCAAGAGACTCTTTACGCGATCTTGAGCGCTCGCAGATAAGTGTTCTTTCGGTACGAGGTTGATAAACAACATCACGACCGTGGCGCTCAAAACCTCAACTCCAGACCCTTCTTTAGTTTCTTTACGCCAAGTTTCGAGTTCCGAGAGCCAGGCAACGAGAAGATCAGAAAAACCTTCTACGGCTGTCGCTACGTAAGCGCGACGAAGCACCTGAACAGCCTTAAGAGAAACCTGAACCGGTCGACGTCGCGAGTTCTCTCTCAAGTTTCTGAGAATTGCCCCGAGATCACGGTCAGACCGGTAATAGGTTAAACGATTCGCATTTTCGACATCGAGCTGTTCGAGCAAGATCGCTAGATCGAGATGTCTTTGATACTGAAAGAGCACCTTTTCGTCTTGAAAGCCTTTCAGCTGTACGCGCTGGCGCTCAGCGCCTTCGATGAGTCCAAAAAGCCGAGCGTGGTTCGCGCCGTCGTAATAGATGACGTTGCCGTCTTTTTCATGAATGTGCGAAAGAATACGGACGGTCTCGATCAAAACACTTCCTGCGATCGTAAAGCCATTTACCAACGGACCGAATCGAACGCGTCCATGTGACAAGCTCGACTTCACAGTAAACGGGTATCCACGTGCTTCCGTGGTCATATGATGATAGCGCGTCGCGATCTCGTTGATGTCGCGAACCGCTGAGAGCGCGATCGCGAACGAATTTTCGTGTTCGTCATCTTTAAAATAAAAAATGACTTCGTCGCCTACGAATTCATGAACGAGACCTTGATAGCGAGCGACGACCACCGACACTTCTGCAAAGAAGCGGTTGATGGTCGCCATGAACTCAGTGACGTTGTGCGTGTTGTAGATCGTAGAGAAGTTGTTGATATCTGTACGGACCATCGTGCACTCGAAATCGTAAGGCGGCTTCTTGCCTGACGTGATTTCCTTCTTCAGCGAAGGAAGAACTTGGCGATCAAGTCTTCGATTTACGTCTTCAAGTTCATTCACTGTCTGCTCGTAGCCCAGGATGCCGCGCAAGAAAAGGTCGGATTCTTGTGAAGCCATCTGCTCCGCTTTTAAACCCTTCACTTTGCCCGTGCGAACAAGCTTCACGATTTTAAAGATGTCTTTGAGGCTCCAGAAAGCAGCGAAGAGTGCGATCAAGGAGAAGTAAATGAGCTCTTCAAAAAAGAGTGCGTCTTTTCTTTTCGCTAAGATCGCTTCTTGAGGGTTGAAGTCCTTATCGATTCCAATTGCGACTTTATTTTCACCAACCACGGTCGCTAGAGCGATAACTGGGTCTTGGCCTTCGCGCCGCAAAGGCTCTTCGCCAGCGGGAACGTCGGCTGGAATGTGTTCCAAATTCTTTGATCGATCGCCCCACCAATAGAGAGTGTCGCCCGACGAAATCGTGTAGAAGTCGATCAAGTTCTGACCGACAGCGTATTCAAGGACAGCCTGAAGCTCGTCCCACTTCTCGGCTTTTCCGAGTTCTCGCGAGATCTGAAGGTAAGCGATGATGTTTCGCTCGCGGACCTCTCGATTCATTTTTTTGAAACCGCTCAGCGCCGCTTGCTGATGATTATGATTCACCACTCCCGCGATCACGAGAAATGTGAGAAGAAGCAGCACGAGAATCGGCTGCTTTTTCTTCATCTGCAAGCTCCGAGAGCGACGACCCGTTTGCCGCAAAGCTGGTAATTCGGGCTTGAGTAACCGACGACTCGGCCGTTGCCCATTTGAATACCGATTTGTTGCGACGCTATCTTGCTCGAAGCGAGAATTGCGCGTGGCTGTGAGTGCGATGATCTGATCGGCTGAGGCTTTCGTCACAAACTTCGTAGCCTCGAAGCGTGAGCGGAATGTTCCGGATTTCCAAGAGGCGGCAAGGTTGTTATTACCGCTTCCTGCTACGTCACGAGAGCCCGGCGCTTTTGCGCTTGCCTTGCCTGCTTCATTATCGAGATCTTCTGCTTCAGCTGCGGCAGCTGCACTTTTGGCCGAATGAGCTGCCGGTGCAGATCCCGCACCAGCGCTTGTTGCGAATCCCGCACTCACGCTGCCACCGCCGGCGTTTGCAGCGACTGAAGCGATCGGAATCGGAATCAACTGGACCTGTCGCTGGATTCATCTCAATCGGCAAAAAAAGCGAGTTCACGGTTTTGGGTCGATCGGTCAACATCGCTTCGCGGATCGAGAATCTCACC
>CAJYOV010000478.1 GCA_913776405.1 Pseudobdellovibrionaceae bacterium | reverse complement strand
AGTCATCGTTCTTATTGAACACTACTTCGCTTGATAATCTAAAGCTGGAGTCGGGTAAGTCTTGCGTGTTTGTGGCCGTCAATTTTGCAAAGGCTCAGAAGAGCCCCATGGTCTTGAAACGCCAATGTTGATGGATGCCACTTGCCCGCAACTCGAAGGCTACCGTTTCTTCTACCTCTTACCTTGGGATCAAACTCGACTGTTAGTTGAAGAGACATACTACAGCGACACGCCCGACCTTAACGACGAGCGGATCTCACGTTCGATTCGCAGCTACATCGAACGTCGCGACTGGACGATCAAGTCGATCGACCGCGAAGAACGCGGCGTCCTCCCTATTCCGCTCACGAGCGAGAACATTAAAACGAGCGTCTCAGGCGAAGCTGTTCCGATCGGAATGCGCGCAGGCTTCTTTCACTCGACGACGGGTTACACGGTTGCCGACACGGTTCGTTTTGCCGAATACCTCGCAAAAGCGACGGACCCAAAATCGACTGAGCTCACGACTCAAGGCGCTCGCGATGGCCTCGCACGTTTCCGCAGACCTTGGTTGTCACGCCAGCGTTTCTACCGCTTGTTGAATCGCTTGCTCTTCCAAGCGTCCGAACCTTCGCTCCGTTACGTTGTCTTCCAACGTTTCTATGAACTTTCAGACGACCTCATTCAACGTTTCTATGCCGGCCGCACGACCTGGACAGATCGCTTGCGCATTCTTTCCGGCAAACCCCCTGTCCCCGTTTCTGAAGCGCTCAAGCACTTCTCGGAACGTTCGGCCGTCGAACGGATCGGAACTATCAAATGAGAATTCTTGAGGCCGCCTCGGCCAACGCAGACGTCATTTCCGTCATGAAAGACGACGTCGACAGCCAAGACGACCTTAAGACGGTTCAGGGTATTCTTGAAGACGCCCTGTATTCCCCGATCGATGATCTTCTCAAACGACCGGCGAAACAGATTCGCGCGGATCTCGTTCGCGCTGGCTTCTTGATCGGACTCGGCTCTGCGAAACCTTCGGCTAAGGGCCTTGCCACTTGCATGGAACTTTCTCAAGCGCTCGAGAGCATTCACGCAGGCTCGCTCATCGTTGACGATATCCAAGACGGCTCTCGCGAGCGTCGCGGTCACCCAACACTTCATGAGCGTTACGGCATTCCGCTTGCGCTTAACGCCGGCAACTATCTTTACTTCCAACCGTTTGCGGCGATCGAATCTCTCGGACTCGACGAACTTGTTGAATTGAAGATTTATCGGCTCTGCCACGAAGCGATGTTGAACGCACACCTAGGGCAAGCTCTCGACCTTGGTGCCAAAGTTTCGACGATCGATCGCCACTCGCTTTACGACGTCAGCCACAATACATCTCGTTTAAAGACAGGCGCGCTGACAGCGCTTGCGCTCACGTGCGGCGCGGCGCTTGCCGGCGCTTCGAAAGAAACGATTCGCATCCTTCACGGCTTCGGCGAAAAATTCGGCGTAGCTCTCCAGCGCTTCGACGACATCGGCAACTTGAAACTCTCTGAGGATGATCCAAAATGTTTCGAGGATCTTCGCTTGGCTCGCCCGTCATGGGCGTGGGCTCTAGCATCGGTCGCAAGCTCTGATGAGCAGTATCAGGAGTTCTTAGCTGCCGCAGAACGCTTACCGAAATGCGAGCCGCTTAAAGACTGGTTTACCAAAACATCGTTCTTCGCTTTTGCGCAGAATGAAAACGAACGTTATCTCGACGACGCCTTCGACGGATTGAAAGCGACTTCCCCGACTGTAGCTGCTAGCGAAGGTTTTAAACTTCTCGTGCAACTCGCAGACAAACTCAGGAGCGCTTATGGAACACAAGAACACTCAGCCTAAACACGCGATCGTCATCGGAAGCGGCTTCGGTGGCCTCGCAGCCGCGATTCGCTTACAGTCTGCAGGCATCAAAACGACCATTCTCGAAAAACGCGACATGGCCGGCGGCCGTGCCTACGTTTATCGCGACAAAGGCTTCACCTTCGACGCAGGCCCGACTGTCATCACGGCACCTGAATGCTTGGAAGAACTCTTTGCACTCTCTGGCCGCAACATCAAAGACTACGTCGATCTCATGCCGGTCACTCCGTTTTATCGCCTCTTCTGGGAAGACGGCTTCAAGTTCGATTACACAAGCGATATGGATGCGACTCTAGAGCAGATTCGCAAAGTTTCGCCGGACGATGCCAGAGGCTACCAAGCCTTCCTAAAGTACTCGAAAGAAGTCTTCGCTGAAGGCTACACGAAACTGGCTCACAAACCGTTCCTCAATTGGTGGAGCATGATTCGCGTGGCGCCACAGCTCGTGAAACTCGGTGCTTACCGTAGCATTTACTCAACGGTTTCGAAGTTCATCAAAGATGAGCACTTGCGCCAAGCGTTCAGCTTCCACTCGCTCCTCGTCGGCGGAAATCCATTTACGACTTCGTCTATCTACACGCTCATTCATTATCTAGAGCGGAACTGGGGCGTCTTCTTCCCTCGCGGCGGCACAGGTGCTCTTGTCCAAGGTCTCGTGAAGCTCTTCACAGATCTTGGCGGCGAGATCCGCTATCAATCCGAAATTGACCAAATCACGAGCGACGGCGGCAAAGTCACCGGAGTTCGCTTGAAATCAGGTGAAACAGTCGCTGCTGATCTTGTCGTTTCAAATGCTGACGTCGTTCACACGTACCGCGATATGCTGAAGCATGAGCCGGCTGTGAAAGCGAAAACGAAAAAACTCGAGAAGATGAATCAGAGCATGTCTTTGGTCGTCATCTACTTCGGCACGAAGAAGCGTTATCCGGAACTCGCTCACCACAACGTGATCTTCGGACCGCGGTACAAAGGTCTTCTTGATCAGATCTTCGGTCGCCGCGCAAAAGGTGCATCGAAAGTAGAACTCCCAGACGATTTCTCGCTTTACCTCCATGCGCCGACGGTTTCAGACCCATCGCTTGCGCCAGAAGGCTGCGAAGCGTTCTATGTTCTTTCACCGGTCGCGCATCTTGGCCACCTCGATATGGATTGGTCCGTCGAAGGTCCGAAGTACGCAGACAAAATTCTCACCTACCTTGAAGACCGTTACTTGCCAGGCTTGAAAGAAAACCTCGTCACTCAACGCGTTTTCACTCCTGAAAACTTCAAGACCGATCTCAACTCACACTTAGGTGCGGCGTTCAGCCTTGAACCGGTCCTCACGCAGAGTGCGTTCTTCCGGACTCACAACCGCGATGAGAACCTAAAGGGTCTCTACGTTGTCGGTGCGGGCACTCACCCAGGCGCGGGCGTTCCGGGCGTCGTGAATTCTGCAAAAGCGACGGCATCGTTGGTTCTCGAAGATGTCGGCCTCGCTTGAGTTAAAAGCCCAGGATTCACTTCCTGACCATACACGTGCGGTGATGAAGAAAGGCTCGAAGAGCTTTTCTTTGGCTGCTCTTCTTTTCGACCGCGCCACTCGTGAGGGTGCGCAGTATCTCTACGCCTGGTGCCGCACGTGTGATGACGAAATCGACAACGAAACAGATCCAACGCGTGCACTTGAACGCTTAAACGCGCTTCGCGCAAAGACCGCACGCGCATTTCAAGACTTGCCTGTCGACGATCCCGCGTTCGAAGCATTTCGTTCGCTCTGCCGAACTTACTCGATCGATGAGCAACATGCCCACGAGCTACTCGAAGGCATGCGCATGGACGTCGAGGGCGCAAAAATCCGTAACGATGAAGATCTCCTTCTTTACTGCTACCGAGTGGCAGGTGTTGTGGGCCTGATGATGGCTCAAGTGATGGGCGTTAAAGACGACAAAGCCCTTCGCCACGCAGTCGACACGGGTCTCGCCATGCAGATGTCGAACATCGCACGCGACATCAAAGAAGACTTCAACCGACAGCGTATTTACATTCCGGAAAACTGGTTTCAAACTGCGCAGCCGTCATTCTCTAAACCGTTTCAGCCGCAGGATTTTACTTCGCACGTGAAGCGTCTCTTGGCAGAGGCCGAGACTCTGTATGCCTCTGGCGAAGCCGGTCTTCGCTACTTGCCATTTCGCGCGGCCCTCGCCGTCTCGGCTGCGCAAACTATTTATCGTGAGATCGGTCGCAAGGTTCTCGCGCGTGGTGATTCCGCTTGGGACTCACGCACAGTCGTCTCAAAACCCCGAAAAATTTGGCTATTGTTAGGTGCGATGGCGAAAGTGGTTCGCGGGCATCTCTTCGGCTATCCGATGGCGACCGCGACCGCGATTACGCCAAGCGAACAGCGTCGCCTTTAAGTGGTGTGTTTGGCGTTGGCGCCTTCATCGACTGAAGCTTGCCTAAGACTTCCTGAACCTGCTTGAGGCTGAACGGCTTCGACATCATTTCAAGACGTGGGTACGTACGCGCCTTCGCTTCTTGCTCTTTGTCCCAGAAACCGGTCCACAAAACAAAGGGCACCGACGGATAAATCAGGCGAGCCGCTTCCAGCAATTCGAAGCCGTTCATCGGCTTCATACGAACATCGGTCAGGACGACATCGACAGGCTTG
The DNA here is from genome assembly GCA_913776405.1 of Pseudobdellovibrionaceae bacterium. GTDB lineage: Bacteria > Bdellovibrionota > Bdellovibrionia > Bdellovibrionales > JAMPXM01 > CAJYOV01. Next base: position 1,535 of record CAJYOV010000478.1, on the reverse strand, counting down.
TCGTTCAGAAGACTGAGAGCTTCCTGTGCGCTTGTAGCTTGCAAAACGGAATAGCCAAGGTGCGAGCACGTCTCGGCAATCGCTTCAAGCAAATCACTCTCATCGTCCACGATCAAAAGGCAAAGATCCCGGCTCAACGTCATGTCCCCCGTCCCCACCCTTTAAGGATGAGATAAACAGGAACTGTTGAAAAGAGGCTTGGCGGCGGTCAAAATCGACTATCTGGTAAAGACGGTTTTTAAACCCTTGATATTTATCGACTAAACTGTGGAATTTATTTTTAACAGAATTGAAGCGCGGAGCGGCAACGCCTAATCACTCTACAAAAATGATTCAGGTCGTCGCCAATTCCGCCCCGTAAAAGTCTAGTTTGAGCTAGCGACCTTACGAACAGCCCATGGAATTTCCGCAGTTCAAGCACCGGTAGCAGCTGCCATTTCTCACGGTTACGTGACCGCACGTACTGCACATCGGAGCATCGCCCATCATCTTCGACAACTGCGCATTGAGCGGATCCGCAACCGAGTCACCAGATGGCTCAACAGGCGCATAGCGTGTTGTCGATGCGACGTCGTGCTTGCGCAACAGTGCTTCCGAGTTTGCCTTCGCAACCGCGCGCTCAAGCGCAAGATCCAGTTGCTCGCCTCGCTTCGTTGCAACGTCGTCGCCTTTGCGACTCGCCGCTCGCGCTTCGAGCTCGGCTTGATCCGGTTTCACCTGAACAAAGTCGGTCCGACCCAAATACTCCATCCCGAGAACACGGAAGATGAAATCAACAAGGCTCGTCGCTTGCTTCACGTTCGGGTGATCCGTGAAGCCGGCTGGTTCAAAACGAGTGAACGTGAATTTGTCGACGTAATCTTCGAGCGGCACGCCGTACTGGAGGCCTGTCGAGACCGCGATCGCAAAACAGTTCATGAGCGAGCGAAGTGTCGCACCCTCTTTGGCCATATCGATGAAGATTTCACCGAGACGACCGTCTTCGTACTCGCCCGTTCGCAGATAGATTTTCTGATTGTCGAGACGTGATTCAATCGTAAGTCCGCCACGACGACGTGGCATTTTACGTTTGCGCGCGGGCGCAAGTGCGAGTGCTTGCGCGATGGCGTCTTCTAGATCTTTTTGCGAATACACAAGCGGTTCGCCGCGCTCGTTCACCGACGCCTGTGTTCCACCGGCCGCATCAGCTCCAGCGAGATCTGCTGCTTCCAACGCTACACCTGCCACCGCGTCGGCTTTGGCTTCGGCAACGGCTTCTTTCTTCTTGGTCTTCGATCCCCCCGAAAGAACTTGCGAGATCTTCGAACCATCGCGGTAGATCGCAACGGCTTTCACACCAAGCTTCCACGACTCCTTGTAAACTTCCGCGATCTCTTCGACAGAAGACTCGTGCGGCATGTTGACGGTCTTGGAAATTGCGCCGCTCAAGAACGGCTGTGCTGCCGCCATCATCTTCACGTGGGCCATCGGCGCGAGATAACGCTCGCCCTCAAGGCCACACTTGTTTGCGCAATCGAAGACTGGGAGGTGCTCAG
>CAJYOV010000477.1 GCA_913776405.1 Pseudobdellovibrionaceae bacterium | reverse complement strand
GATCTCTACTGTGACATGAAGTTTATCCGCGACTCGATTAAAGCGGGTGAAATCGCATCGATCTGTACTCCGCAAGAGATGGAGGCGGCAGGTGTCGACCCAACAAATATGGAGACGTTCTATAACGCGCTCTTCGATATCAGAACGGGCCGACTCCGCGTGAAAGACCAGAATCCGGCGAACTACATGGCTTCCGGGATGGGTGACCTTCTGTGGGCGAACCGGATTGCAAAAGTCTTCTTCACAGACGTTCTCGGTTCGACAGAGCCAGGTCGTTACGTCGCGATCGCGCCGCAAGGTCAAGATCCTGCGACAGCAGTTCGTACGCTCATTAAAGTTCCGGCTGCCGCATCAGACGATGAGGCTCTTACGGCACTCGCGATCGAAAACGACGTTCCAGCTGATCAACGCGCAAACTTCATCGCGACTTACAAGCCGATGTTGGTTGATGTCGGTATCGGTCGCGACGCTCGTCAGCTCGAGACCGTTGTCGCTCGCTCAGGTGGCCGTACGACGAACGAGATCATGGGTTCATGGTGGGACAAATACGCAGCCGTGATCGCACTCTCTATTCGTGACCTCGGTGTTGAAAAGTACTCGCACGCGAGCATGTCATCGAACGTGTACTTCGCGCCGCAGACGAAGACGTTCGGCTCGAACTTGTTCGGTTCGCTCATCGCTCGTAAGAGCTCGGGCAACATCATGAAGACGATGAAAGTCGTTTTGAACCGTGACACTTCGAAGAAGACGCCGATGGTTGTGAATGCGTACTCAGACGCTGCGCTAAACCTCGACGTTCAAACGATCGCGGGTATCTACGCAATCGGTGGTTTGACGACAACGTCCGACATGTCGCTCCTTAACAAAGTTCGCGTTTGCGCGGACGGCGAGGGTGGTTGCACGGCCGGTCCAGAAAACATGCCTGTTACGGAAGTTTCAGTGAACGGTCGTAAGTACCGCGCGGCTCAAACTTACGAGAACGATTCGATTTCGTTTAAGTTGATCGAGGCTGCGAAAGCATTCGAGGCGCGCCGTACAGCCGCTGAAAAATCGAAGGTCACGGGCGACGCGGATCTCGCTGAAGCGCTCATGAAACTCGAAGCGGCAAAGGAAGTTCGCGATCGCTTAAATGCAAACTTCGATAAGTACCCTGAGTTGAAGCAGCTTCAGACGGTGTTGACTGGAAAAACGACGAACGCGGCCAACATGAGCGTTTGGGATTACGTTGAACTCCTGAAGGATAACTATACGAAACTGGGTTACTTCACGTTGTCGCAAGAAGCTGAGCCAATTCCGGCACTCTTCGATCAGGCGATCGGCATGATGGACAAAGTCATCGCGTCGACGAAAGACGCTCAGAAAGCAAAAGACCTCGCGCAGATCAAAGCGGATCTGACAGAAGGTAAGACAGCGATCGCAGCGTTCTTGACGGCAGCCGTAACGGTTCGCAGTGCTCCGCTCATCATCAACAGTTCGACGGATAGCCTCGAGCGCGCAGAATCGAGCCTTCTCCTTCTTCGTAAGTTGATGAAGCAAGAAGAGTAAGCCTTGAAGTCGAATTAAACCTTCTCCGAGAGGGGAAGATTGAAAAGAGCGTCTCAGACCGAGACGCTCTTTTTTTATTTAAAGAGTGTGTTCAGACCTTTAGCTAGTCTGGAGAAGGTGCCGATAAGTCGTTAGGTCGTCCGAGGGTGGGGTAATCCAGGCGTGAAACGAACGAAACCGTCTTCTCCGAAAAAAATGAACTGGCGCAAGTTCAAGGGCATGGGCTCTCTAGGTGCGCTCGGTTTCTTGATGCTGTTCCAATATCAGAACTGCGCGCCGTCGATGCAGACGATCGATATGTCGTCGAAAGTGACGTCGGAAGAGTCGTCGCCGGTTTCAACGATCGACGATGTGAACGCGACGACCGCAGTGAAATTCATGAACGAGAAAATCGAAGTCATGTCGAATGAAGCGCCGACCATCGTTCAAGGAGCTTGTGATGTTAAGCAAGAAGGCGCGATTCTAGGCTGGCGCGTTCACGATGCTGAAGATAACGAACTCCAGCGCGGTTACTCTGTCTGCGAACAGGGCCAATTCGAAGTCGAAATGTTGCCTGCGTCGGAGCTCGAGTGCGAAAAGGCTTATCACGTAACCGCAAAACTCGGGCTCGGCAGCCCTGGTCACATGGAACTCGAACGCCGCTGCAACCACGCGAGCTTATGACTTAAAAGTGATGGGCTTGCCGAGCGGCGAGCCGACGGTGACGAAGTCGCGCATGACGACTCAACGTCTTTTTGCCAACGAGAGCGTCTTG
>CAJYOV010000476.1 GCA_913776405.1 Pseudobdellovibrionaceae bacterium | reverse complement strand
GACTTGCGACGCGGAGGTCAGACGGCGGCGCAAAGTTTGACCACGGTGCCCAATTCTATCGGCCGAAAGATGAGCTTCTTCGCTCTTTTCACGAACGTTGGCTTGAGCGCGGGATTTCTAAACATTGGTTCACAAATGACGACGGCGAACACTACTGCGCGATGGGTGGAATGACAGCCCTAGCAAAAGATTTAGCTTCAGGGCTAACGGTCTCGTTGAGCGAACGCTTGGTAAGCATCGCCTTCAAGGATGGAAAGTGGATTTCGAGTTTTGAGTCTGGGCTGATGCAAACCTCAGACGAACTCATTCTCACGTGCCCTGTGCCCCAATCGATCGACATTCTTCGCGCCAGCGGAATCACAGCCCCTCCTTCGTTGAACTCATTGAGGTACTCAAAAGCGCTTGTAGTGCTGATCGAGAATTCGCCTCAAGCATTCAAGTTTAAAGACTACGGATATCTTGAACCTAAAAACGACGTGATTTTCTCTGTTGCAGATCAGAACGCGAAAGGTCTCTCGCCAGTTCCAGCACTGACGGTCACACTGAATGAGTCTTTCAGCGAAAATGCTTTCGACAGCGACGAAGAGTCTGTTTTCAAAGAAACGATCAAGGCTCTAGATGACTTGTCACCCGGTTTCGTTGCAGGTGCCATGCAGCTTAAGAAATGGCGTTACTGTAAGATCATCGAGCGGTTCGAGACTTCGTTCATCGAAATTCAAAAAGGGCTCTATCTTGCGGGCGATGCGTTCGGTGGCGCAAGCCTCAATGGCGCTTCACGAAGTGCAGACGCATTGGCCAAGCATTTAGGTTGTTAATACGAACGCAAAATCGAATTCCAATTGCGAGCACGCTGATAGAGAGCGATTCTCAAAAACAATGGGCAAATCGAAAACTTTGTCAGAAAAAATTGAACGCCTTACGCCTGATGAAAAGGATCGTCTTGTCAGAATGGGTTGGGAAGACCGAACCAGCTTCGAGGCGATTCGAATGCAATTTGATTTTAGTCCGAACGAATTCGTACGGTTTATGAGAACAGAGCTTGCACCAAAAGCCTTCCAGAGCTGGCGAAAACGCGTTCACGAACAAGGCCATTTAAAAAACGAACGCACGCGCGGTTTCACGGAAATGCGATTCAAATGTTCCCGTCAATCGATCGACGGTATCACTAAAGGTAAGAAGTAATGGGCACACCGATTGTTATAGTTGGAGCCGGCCTCTCAGGACTTTCTGCAGCTCTTGAACTCGAAGCGGCTGGCGAAAGCTGTTTGATCTTAGAATCGCAAAGTCACGTCGGTGGAAAGCTCGAAACATCTCTCGTTGAAGATGCTTACCGACTCGATCGTGGATTCCAAGTCTTGTTACCCGCGTACCCTGAACTTCAAAAATTCAGAAATTTAGAGACTGAATTAAATTTGAAGAAGTTTAACTCCGGAGCCCGCCTTGAAACTGAAGCTGGCTCCATGCTACTTGCAAATCCGCTTGAGCACCCGAAACATCTTTTGACCACGGCGCTTGGAAGTTACGGCACTCTTAAAGACAAACTGCTTGTTCTGAAATTGCAGGCTGAGGTGCGATCGACCGACATCAACCTACTTCTTTCGTCCGCCCGAGGCACAACAAAGCAGTTTCTGGCGGATTACGGTTTTAGCGAAAAAATCATCGAAGGCTTCTGGAGACCTTTTTTTGCGGGAATCTTTTTAGAATCGAATCTCGAGACCGCTGCTGGCTTTTTTAAATACCTTACTCGCATTTTCGCGTCATCCCGAGTGGCCGTACCAGCCCGTGGAATTCAAGAATTGCCTCTCTGGATGGCGAGACAGCTAACGAAATCCGAAATAAGGCTCTCAACACGTGTTCGCTCGACATCCCAATTTTCAGTCGAACTCGAAGATGGCAGTAAGATTCCCGCTCAATCTGTGATCTCAGAAACAGCGATGGCTGGCCAAGGTGGTCCTACTAAGTTCGGCGCGGTCACTTCGTTTTGGTTCAGTGCGCCTGAGCCACCTTTTGACGGCGCATGGCTTAGCTTGAATTCGCGTCCATCGAAGAAGTCGGGCTCACTCAATCACGTTGCAGTTCTGTCGAACGTTAGTCGAGACTATGCGCTCAAAGGTGATGCTTTGATCTGCGCAAGTCTTGTCGGGCCAACTCCGACTTCTTCTGATGCCGTCAAATTACAGGCCGAACAACTTTATGGAAAGACCGCGCAAACTTGGCGCCTCCTTCGAGAAGACCGCATCCCCGATGCGTTTCCGCTTTATTTAGGGCGCACAGACCCGGACACGCCTTCTCAACAAGGTTCGATGCTACGAGGAAGGCTAGCGGCTCGAGAAATTTTGAGCCGTCGCTAATCAACGACTGAGCCAATTTTTCTGGTACTTGCGAGCGGCGTCGTACATCGCTTCTTGCTGAACGACATCGAACCTGTGCGGCCGATTCATCGAGCCTGCACCTGCTATGTAAGACCAGTTGCCCCAATTACTTGCAGGCTCATAATCGATCAATTGCGCTTCATACCATTCAGCACCCCAACGCCAGTCGACACCTAGATCGAAGATCAAGTAGCTTGCAGCAACCTGTCGCATCCGATTCGACAACCAACCCGTCTCTGCGAGCTCGATCATCGCCGCATTCACGAAGTCGTTTGCTGTGCGGCCGGCGCACCAGAGCTGAAAATTTGCCTGTTCTATCTCTGGCGAATGAGTTGTCTCACACGCTCGATCCAGAAAAAGGCCCGCCCCTCGAGACTGAGCTTGAAAGCGAAAATGGTCTCGCCATAGCAATTCGTAGAGAAACCAAAGTGTCGAATCATTTGCGCCTCTATCGGTCTCGAACTTTCTTACTTGCTGAAAGACAGCGCGGGCCGACAAGGACCCATTTGCGAGATAGGGCGAAAGTTTTGATGAATCGTTGAACTCAATCAGGCCGTTACGGGTCTTACGGTAGTTGAGAAGACTGCCGGTTTGCCAGATGAAAGAATCCAGTCGTTGGAGCGCCGCTGGCTCGCCCGCTTCGAATTTAAAGCCTCTGTTTGTGCGATCTTCAGTATGATCGGGTGCCGTTTTTTCAATTTCAATTTGAGAAATGTCCGAAAGACCTGAGACGTCCATAGGATTTTCGATCGAGTGAAGTGTCGGAACGGGCTCTCTCACTGGCCAATCTCGTTCGACCCGATCTCTGAACTTCGAGAAACTTTTGAGAACGTACGGATCGAATGAAGTTAGATCCGTATCGCAAATGAGCGTCTGAGTCTGAAAGGCGCGAGCTTTACAGCCGAGAGCCTGAAGCCCTTTCTCGATTGCTAGTTCAGCTAATCGCTCGTTGTGCGCGGTGGATCGCGAGTAGAAGACTTTTTTTGCATCTAGATCGCGGCATAATTTTAAGATTGTCGCCACGGTTTCGCCGCGTACACACAAGAGATCAGCGCCGAGTGCAAGCAAACTTTTTCGGAGACTTCGAAGGGTCTCTTTTTGAAATTCAGCGCGGCGCGTGCCACTTGCGATGGGTTTGCTGCCCGGCGAAGCCGAGAGGCTGTCGTCCATTACGTAGACAAAAGCGATCGGTTCCGAGGTATCTTCCACAGCAGCCGACAACATTTCGTTATCGTGTAATCGTAAGTCATCGCGAAACCAAACAAGCCGACTCATGCTACGCTCCTAGCAAATCGCCAGATGACCTCTTAAAAGATCGTAATGATTGAAAACCAAATCGGCGCCTTCGGTGCTGAAGTCAGGTTCGTTCGGTAGATAGAGCGCGGTTCGTACGTCAGCAGCCAAACCCGCTTGAAGATCGTAGAGATAATCGCCCACAAAATAGAGCTGCGTCGGTTCGAGATCGAAAGACCTTGCGATCTTGAATAAGCCGTCAGGGAGTGGCTTGGGTGCGCAGTCTTCACGAGCAACAACTAGATCGACACTGAAGCCGTGCTCACGAAGGCATAACTGCGCGATCGACCGAGCATTGCGAGTCAGGATCGCGATCGGGAGCTTTGCTGCGCGTGCGTTCTCACAAAACTCAAGCGCCCCTTCGATCACGCTCGCTGCTTTCGCTCCGGCCTCTTCGTGCCTCTGAACGATCTCTAGGGCCAAAGCACGCTCAGAGGGAGCTAAGGTTTCAATATATTCTAAAACATCATCTTCGTCTTTTAGGCCTAACGCCTTCTTCATCGAAACAAAATCGATCTTGGAATCTACAAGTGTGCCGTCCAAGTCGAAAACAAGTGCTCTAATCTCTTTCATAGCCCGCCTCTACGCACTTGATATTAGCAGCTTCGGTCTTGAAATCATCATGTCTTGAAAATTGATCGAGGCGCTTCGATACTGAACGAATGGACGTCTTCTTCTCAGATCACTACACGCTCGAGCTGCCGGCAAACAGCCGGTTCCCGATGAAAAAGTACCGAATGCTCCGGGACTACCTCTTGTCGGAAGGTATTCTTGAAAAAGAGGAGCTGAAGTCGAGCCCTCTTGCGAGTGTTGAACTTTTGCGTCTCGCACATACAGACGAGTACATCGAGGCCATGAGAACTGGGTCCGTCGGCATCGAGATCATCAAACGAATCGGGTTTCCATGGAGCACGAGCCTCTATGAGAGAAGCTGCGCGACGGTCGGCGGCGCACTCGAGGCGGCACAGTCTGCATTACGAAATGGGATCGCCGGCAACCTTGCGGGCGGAACACACCACGCGCATGCCGATCGCGGCGAAGGTTACTGCGTCTTTAACGACATCGCAGTCGCAACAAGATACTTTCACCTTCATAAGCTCGCTAGGCGAATCGCGATTATTGATCTCGACGTTCATCAGGGAAATGGCAACTCAAGCATCTTAAGAGACGACGAAGACGTGTTTGTCTTCAGCATGCATGGAGAAAAGAATTATCCGTTTAAGAAAGTGCCATCTCATCTGGACATTGCACTTCCAGATGGTGCAACGGATGACCAATTTCTCGAACGCTTGAATGACGGCATGAGTGAAATCGCGAACTTCGAGCCTGACTTCATCTTTTATCAGATGGGTGTAGACCCATTGAAAGAAGACACCCTTGGCAAAATGAATCTCAGCTTCGAAGGTCTGATGGAACGAGATCGGATTGTTTTAAGCTTCGCGCAGTCGAGACAGATCCCCGTCTCGCTGGCACTAGGTGGCGGCTACGCAAAGCCGATTGAACTGAGTGTTCGCGCGTACGCAAACACGTACCGAGTCGCAAAAGAGATTTACGGGGTCTAAAAACGCTCGACGCTTAGTTCTCGCCGAGTGCGAGATTCAGATCGAATTCTGAAAGTGCTTCGATGCCTTCTTCTTCAAGAAGGTCTTGAACCAGAATTTGAGCGTCGAGAAGTTTGTCTTCGACATCGCTCACAAAGCCTGTCTGAAAGATCACTTTCTTCTCTGAGTTTTCGATCCCCATGACAGCGACTGTGCCGTTCAGGCGCGCGATGTGAACGCCACCGAGCTCATCGTTCATGTCTTTGAGTTCTTGAAAGTGCGCCTTGATCAACTTAGCGCTTTCAGCTTTTACGGTTTGCATCGAAGCCTCGCTTTTCATTTTAAGTAGTTGGTCTTTTCATGCGAACGCCCGGCTTCGCAAGAATCTCGATGTAGACGCTCTCGGCACCTGTTGCCGCAACTTGGTCGATCGACTTACTGAATTCAGCCACATTGATCTTCGCTGCGGCGTCGGCAGCTGGGCCGCACTTACAGTCGAAATCCCAGTAATCAACGCCGTCAGGTAGCGCCTTCCGACGCTCGCGAGCGACGTACTTGTTGATATCTGCTTTTACGGATTCGACCACACGGTCTGGGCGATGAACATTCGATCTGAGGCTAAAGGTCTTTTTCATGAGCTGTCTTTGTAGCCTATTTCACCGACCAAGTTCGAGAAACCTACGCCCTACTTGAAACGATTCTAGGGGCTGTGCCGACAATCGGCACCTTAAACCTGAGCCCATTTGTCGCACACTCCAGACTAGAGCGCTTCGGTCGATTGCCTTTTCTGTAGACGCTCTAGCAGAATAGGCCCGATGAAATCAGGCGACCTTTTAAGACAGAATTTGACGCCCATCTTCCAGCGCTGGGAAAGGTGTGTTCGCTCTGAAATCGAGACCGCAAGAACGCACCATACGATCACTTTGCACGATCACTTGCCCCATTTTCTCGACGCTCTCTGCGAGACGTTAAACGAGCCTCACGATGACGAGCATGCCGACTATCAGGTCGACATGAGTAAGGTCCATGGTGAGACCAGAGCAGATCTCCACGATTACGATCTCGACGATGTCCTGCAAGAATACTCTCTTTTGAGGCGTGTCATCGTCGCGTTTTTTTTCGAGAATGGAGTCGACGATCGCCTGACTCATCGAATTGTTCACCGCTCTCTCGATTTAGCGATGGCGACCGCAGGTCAGCAGTTTATGGACGATCGCAAAAGCAGACTCGAGAAGGCTTTGAAAAGTCAGAAAGAGCTGAACGTCGAACTCGATAAGTTCGTGGCTATCGCAGCCCACGATTTGAGGTCGCCGATCGCCACTTTGGTTGGCTTCCTCGAAATCGCGGTAGAGAAGTCGAATGAGCCCGTCTACGACGAAAAAGCACTGTTGATTGCGAAACGCTCGTTGAAGATGATTGAATCGCTTCTTCAACGATCGCGTATTCGCAACGGCATTCTCGATCATTCAGTCTTCACGCTTAAAGAGATCGTGAAAGAAGTTGAAACTGCACTGCTCACTGAGATCAGTCAAAAATCGGCGCGCATCGTGTGCGCCGACGATGCGAAACTCGTAGGCGATCGAAACGCGATCTCCCAACTGATTCAAAACTTAGTTGCGAACAGTCTTAAGTTCTCTCAGCAATCTGTGACCCCTCTAGTTACAATCAACTCCGAGATCCGAGATCAATTCATTGAGATTCACATCTTCGACAACGGAATCGGCATAGCACCTGAAAGCCGCGAAGAAATATTTAGAGCCTTCCACAGAGAAGGCGAGAAAAGCGGCGCTTTAGGATTAGGTCTTGGTTTAGACACCTGCATGAAAATCGCAGAAGCACATAACGGTACACTCGAAGTCGCCGATGCTGATCGCGGCGCCCATTTCATCTTGTCGCTACCGAAAGAACGACCGGACCAAAAAAAAGGCCCGCCGTCGCCAGCGAGCCTTCTCGACTAAGAACATCGGACGGTTAGATCTTACCGTTCTTTGCGATGTCGAAACGATCGAGCATCATGACTTTGTTCCATGCGCGAACGAAGTCTTGAGTGAATTTCTGTTTCGCGTTCTCTGAACCGTAAACTTCAGAAACCGCTCTCAACTCAGAGTGCGAACCGAAGATTAGATCGATTGGCGATGCTGTCCAACGAAGCTCGCCTGTCTTGCGATCAACGCCTTCGTAAAGAGCTGGGTCTGTTTTCGACTTCTGCCACTTTGTCGACATGTCGAGAAGGTTTACGAAGAAGTCATTCGTCAAGCGGCCTGGTGTCTTCGTGAGAACGCCCGTTTTCGAGCCGCCTGTGTTTGCGTCGAGAGCACGCATGCCGCCGATCAACACAGTCATCTCAGGAACGCTCAAG
>CAJYOV010000475.1 GCA_913776405.1 Pseudobdellovibrionaceae bacterium | reverse complement strand
CTGATGAAATTCTCGCGGTCACGTTTACGAATAAAGCGGCTCGCGAAATGGAGTCGCGGATTCTCAAGCTCTTGAAACAAGTCGGCGTTCGTGTTCACGGCCGCATGTGGATCTCAACGTTCCACTCGATCTGTGCACGCATTCTTCGCGAGCACATTCACCTGCTCGATTACAAACCGTTCTTCGGTATCTACGACAGCGCCGATCAACTCTCGATGATTAAGAAAGTTCTCGTTGCTTTAAACATCGACGAGAAAACGTACCCGGCGAAAGGTTTCGCCGCACGTATCAATGCTGCCAAAACCGATGCACTTTCGCCCGACGACATGAAAAAGAAGCGCCACCTGATGGACGATCGTTCACTCGAGGTCTACACGCGCTACGAGCTTGAGATGAAGCGCTCAAACTCGCTCGACTTCGGCGATCTTTTGATGAAGACCTACCAACTCTTTGTCGATTACCCAGCTGTGCTCGAAGCCTACCAGGCGAAGTTCCGCTACATCATGGTCGACGAGTATCAAGATACAAACCGCATTCAATACCTGCTCGTTCAGAAATTAGCGAGTGCGCACGGCAACCTTTGTGTTGTCGGTGACGAAGATCAGTCGATCTACTCTTGGCGCGGGGCTGACATCAACAACATCCTCGACTTCGAGAAAGACTTCACGAACGCAAAAACCGTGAAGCTCGAGCAGAACTACCGCTCCACTCAAACAATCATCAACTCGGCTACTCACGTCATTCGTAACAACTCTCAGCGAAAAGACAAAACGCTCTTCACTGAGAACCCGTCTGGTGACCCGATCATCGTTCGCGAAGAAGACAACGAGTACAACGAAGCTCGTTACGTCGTAGGCGAGATCCAAAAGATTCTGAACGAAACCGAAATGACCGCGAAAGACGTCGCGATCTTTTACCGAACGAACGCACAATCTCGCGTCCTTGAAGAACAACTTCGCACCCGCTCGATCCCGTACAAACTTGTAGGCGGCACGAAGTTCTACGAACGCATGGAAATTAAAGACATCCTCGGGTACATGAAACTCATCGTAAACCCGACTGATGACATCTCGCTCAAGCGCATCATCAATGTCCCTGCGCGCGGGATAGGCAAAACGACAGTCGACCGCCTAGAAGATTTTGCAGCCACCCAAGGTGTCTCGATGGTTGAAGCAACGGCACTCGCCGTTGATAAGCGCGAATTCAACGCTGGTGTAACAAGCAAACTGCGCGGCTTCTTGAACATCCTTGAGACCCTTCGGGCCAAGGCGCGCCAAGGCTCTCTGCCAGACGTTTACCACGCGATTCTCGACGAAACTCAGTACGTGAACCGCCTGAAAGAAGAAGACACTCCGGAGGCCGATGCACGCATCGAAAACTTAGAAGAATTCGATAACGCCATCGCGAAATTCTCTGAAGAGCGCGGCGAAGAAGCAACGATGCAGACCTTCCTCGAAGAAATGTCGCTCGTCAGCGATCAAGACTCCGTTGAAGACGAAGCCGAAGCTTCGTCAGTTACGATGATGACGTTACACATCTCAAAAGGTCTCGAGTACCCAGTAGTCTTCATCGTCGGCATGGAAGAAAACTTGTTCCCTTCAGGTCGTGCCGTCGATGAAAGCGGCGACTCCACCGCCATTGAAGAAGAACGTCGCTTGTGCTACGTCGGCATGACTCGCGCAGAGAAAAAGCTGTTTTTGACTTACGCACGCACGCGCAAAGTGTGGGGCGCAGACCAGCAGAATCCGCCAAGCCGATTCTTAAAAGAACTCCCGAAAGAAGGCGTTCTGCAACAATCGAGCGTTCAGCGCCCTCGCTTCATGGACCGCATGCGTGAGCGCCTAGGTGCGAATGGTGACTACGACGACAACGACACGTCGTGGGCGGGCAACACGTGGTCGGGCAAAAAGCATCCGCTCATGGGCGCACAAGACTCGATGCCAAACTACGAAGATTTCGGTGACGACAGCTTCGACCAAGACGAAGGCGGCGCAACCTTTAAAAAGGGCCAGCGCGTTCGTCACCCGTCTTACGGTGTCGGCCAAATTCTTTCAGTCGAAGGCGCAGGCCCCGACACTAAAGTCAGCGTCGTCTTCACCGACAACACGGTAAAGAAGTTTGTGGCTAAATACGCGCGTTTGGAGCGCGTATAATGCGGTGAACGCGCGTCCGGCGCGCGTTTAACGTTTTGCGTTTTTGAGCGAGGCCCATTCGTCGAAGTAAAGTTCGGCGTCGATGGGCTTTAAAATGCTCGCGCTGGGTGGGCTCACGTAGTCGGCTTTAACACCGTCCCACCCGACGTACGAACGACGCCCTTCTTCTCTTGCGACCTCGAAGTTCGGCACGTAAGCGGTTTTCCCGCCGCCATCGGGAATGTCGACTGCGAAGTTTGGCATCGCTAAGCCTG
>CAJYOV010000474.1 GCA_913776405.1 Pseudobdellovibrionaceae bacterium | reverse complement strand
CACGATTCTCTAGGTAGCACCCCGCTACTTACACTTAACTTACACGTATCTCTGAGATTTGAGAAGGTCTTAATTACTGAAACTAGACCTGTGGTCTGCGCGCTCTCGAGAACGTCTGCACGCTCTTTGGACTCGCTCAGTCTACATGCGACTCGAAAGCCGAAACTCTTCGACCGCTTCGAGCGCGCCTCTGACCTTAAAGGCTTTTTTTGAACTGTCCCATGTGGCGTCCTTTACGCCCAAGAGATCAGATTCGGAGGCCTTTGGGCTTTTGAGAGCCCAATGTACGAAGGCATCAAGTCGGTCATTCGGTTTAGCCAAACCCCGCTTCAGCGCAAGCGCGACCGATGAAGGTCTCACCTGGATGAAGTCGTTTTTTCGTTCATCGCACTCGGGCTTCCAAACGACGCGCGCGGCATCGACTGGGAGTGATGTCAGCGTTTCCAAAGTCGGAGCCTGGCATGATGTTAAGAACGCGAGCTTCGCTTTTCGAATCTTGATTTCATCGGTTGCAAGTTTCAGAGTGCCTGGCGCCGTCACACGACCCTTCGGATCGATCACGATAAGAGGCGCATCAAGCTTTGTGCTCCACTTCGAGCGTTCTTCGCTTCGTGGATCAAGATCGGCGGATAAAAGCTGATCCATTTCTTCTTTCAGACGGCGTGGCCAGTTGTGAGAGCCCGTTTCAATCGCGACCTCTGAAACTCCAGCCGTCATCGCACTGACTGTCCCGCCGTCATCCAAAGATTCGCCGTCCGCTTCCGAGATTGACGCAAGCCAGGCACGCACGAAGTGTTCACGTTCGCGCATCGGTGTTTTCAAATAGCTGAGCCAAAGCTGCTGACCCAGGAAAGGCCTAAAAGAAAGATTCGAGATTTCCATCTCCGGCTGCTCGTTTGCCTTCGTCTCGAATGAAGATGCCGTCTCGCAGAGCGAGCTGACTTCTAAACTTCGCCACGGACTCTTACAGAGGCCCTTGTAGTTGTCCGCAAAGCTCCACCAAGGCGAAACTTCCGCCGTATAATCGAGAACGTCGGTTTGACCCGGCGCTTCGAGAGACAGACCGCCATCTAGTACCGCCAGTAAAAAGTCGCTCGCCACTTCCAACCGTAGAAGCGATGAACTTAAATCCGGTGAAACTCGTTGCAAGAGCCACGCTTTCACGATTGCTTTCTTCAGTTGGCCCTTTGCTTTCAAAACAGCTGTGCCGATTTCGATTCGGTCTGCCGTCACGATCAGTCGATTTGTCTTATCGAGATTGACGACAACTCGGAGAGGCGGTCTCAACGCGCCTAGCAGCTGAAACTTCGACTGCGCCCATTCGAGTTCATCCGTAAGTCGTGCAGTCTCGACGACGTGATCGCGAGCGATGTCTTCAAAGAATTCGATCGCGTTCGCCGTCCGCGCAAAGACCGACACCGCCACGCTTGGCGGCGACTTAAAGCTTGGTTCCATCAAACGAGCCGTCAACCAAGCATAACAAAGCACAACGGCTACGGTTGTCGCGTAGACGAGCCCTTTCAGAATGCGGTTTTTCGGTAGTTCCATCATCGCTTGCGCCTCGTTTTTCGGTCCTCTATCAACTTTTCAAAGGTGTCCACATCCTAGACACCTTGCTCGCTCATCCAATTCGAGAAGAGCCCACGTTCTCTCTCAAAAAGCAGGTTCTGGGCCAAGTTTGGAGCGTCAATAAAGATGGCATGGATCACGCAACCACGCTTTGGCGATGACCTATTTCTCAAAGCCCTCAGACGTAAAATTCACGAGAACGAAAGCGATCTTCCGCTTGGCAACTTTCGTTTTTGCAGCGTTATTTTGGTTTCAGGTTCAAGCTGAGCCGCGAGTGACGACGAGTCATCCTGAGGACTCATTGAGTTGGATTCAGAGAGGTTTCAAAAACCCCGACGTTAAGACGTTTCGCTCAACATCAATCTCTGATCTCGCAGCTCAACGGCCTGACCACTTTACTCACGAGCTGACACCCACACTAGTTCTCTTCCGGCACTCAGGATGGAGCGAACTGCACGTCGGACGCGCGATGGAGCGTGTTGGAGTTATCTACGCTCAATGCGGTATCAAAATTGAGTTCTCGAAAATCCATATCGTCGATCCGCCGTTTGGTCTGAAGTCGGTTGTGATCGATAAGCCGTATGCGGGTCTCGACGTGAAGATTGCCGAAGCTATCCCGACTCTTCCAAAACCGATTTTCTTCTTCGTTGAGAAATCGATGAATGGCTACACGGCTTGGGCCACGCCCAGATTCCACACCCCACCTGGCCCCTTCCAAGACGGCGCATGGATGACCGCATCGATTCTCAGGCCCGCATACTGGCCATCGTTCAAAGACAAGAGCTATAGTGTTGAGGCTCATGAACTGGCACATGTTCTCGGAAATAGAAATCACGTGCCTGATGATGTGAGAAATATTCTAGGCGGAACGATGGGAACTGGGAATGACCAGATCACCTCGGAGCAATGCGAGGCGTTTCGAAACTTCGATCTCGTGAAAGAAATTGTCCCAGAAATCACCGTGGTTGGATCGCGAACGCTCGCACCATTGAGTGACTCGCACTGACTGGTTTGGCTCTGCTTGACAAACGAAGCTGCTATTTAATTGGCTTCACTTCTAATAAGCCGGCTTTACCGACACGAGACGGAAGTTCGTGACCGATTTTTTCTGTCATCCATTTATTGGTCTCGATCAGCGTCGGTAAATCGAGGCCCGTGTCGAAGCCCATGCGGTGAAGCATGTAAACGACGTCTTCAGTCGCGACATTGCCCGTTGCTGAAGGCGCATAAGGGCAGCCGCCTAATCCCCCGAGACTTGCATCGAACGTACGAATCCCGAGATCAAGAGACGCAAGGACGTTTGCGATCGCAGTGCCACGAGTGTCGTGGAAATGCATAGCCAAGCGGTCAGCACCGACTGCGTCGACAAGTTTTGCGCCTAAGCGGCGGACTTGCGCTGGGTCGGCGATTCCGACGGTGTCACCGATCGAGACCTCGTAAACACCGAGGTTGACGAGTTTCTTCACGAGGCGAACAACAACGCCTTCTGAGATTTCACCTTCAAACGGGCAACCGAAGCACATCGAGAGATACCCGCGAACACGAACGTCCTTTGCTTTCGCAAGCGCCATCACCTCTTGGAATCGAACGAAACTTTCATCGATCGTGCAGTTAATATTCTTCTGCGCAAACGACTCGCTTGCGGACGCGAAGATCGCGATGTGCTTTACGCCCGCTTCGAGAGCGTCTTGCATGCCGCGCGGGTTTGGAACAAGGGCCGAGATGTCCATGTGCTTCCAAGGCTCGATACCTTGGTCACGTCGTTTCAGTGCTTCGCGGATCAATTCGGCAGAGCCTGCCATCTGCGGCACCCACTTGGGCGAAACGAAAGAACCAAGCTCGATATTTTTAACACCGGCTTTAGCCAAACGTTCTGCGAATTCAAGTCGTGTCGACTGATCGAGAACTTTCTTTTCGTTTTGCAGACCGTCTCGTGCCCCCACTTCGACGATCGTCACCTTACGGCTCATTGCTTACGCCTTTTCCAGATCAAGTTTTGCGAGAACTTTTCCGTGTGGAACTTGTTCTCCCGGCTCGCACGTGATGCTGGCAACCTTACCGGCAGCCGCAGCTTTCAACGTGTATTCCATCTTCATCGCTTCCATGACGATGACGACATCACCAGCCGCTACTTTTGCTCCTGGATTCACCATAACCTTAATGATCTTTCCCGGCATTGGTGCTGCAAGTTCACCAGGGTTTGCCGAACCACCACCTGCACCTTTTGCACCTCGGCGTGTACGGCCCGCTGCCTCGACCGTGAACGTGCGGCCCTCTACGTGCGCCCAAAGGGTGCCGCGATGCTGAGCGATCGTGCCCGTTACAAGTCGACCATCGATCTCGAATTGCACCTGCTTCATACAAGCCTCCAACCGGCTGTCCACGGTCCACTTAATGGGTCACTTCCGACAGAGGCACCGGCCGTACCCGCGCTCGAGAGTGACTGCATCGCTTTTTCCGCGAACGCTTTTTCGTCTACTGAAAGTTCGACTGGTTCTAAGCCTTCAGGGAAATGCTTTTGAATGAATTGGGTCGTCATCGTTCCGTCAACAAATTCAGGATGCGAAAGGATCGCTTTCAAATACGGGAGATTTGCGCGAACGCCGAAGATGATCGATTCATCGAGCGTCTTGAGCATCTTGCGAATCGCACGTGGGCGGTCCTCATCCCAAACGATGACCTTTGCGATCATCGGATCGTAGAACGACGTGATCTCATCGCCGGCTTCGAAACCTACTTCGAAGCGACGGCCCGGGCCTTCTGGCCACTGAAGGCCAACAAGCTCACCTGTCGATGGGAGCCCGCGATTGTAAGGGTCTTCTGCGTAGACTCGACACTCGATCGAATGACCGCGCGGGACCAAGTCTGATTGTTTCCAAATCACGAACTCTTTTGCGGCCGTCAGGATCTGCGCTTTCACGAGATCAACACCGAGAACGAGTTCCGTCACGGGATGCTCTACTTGCAAGCGCGTGTTCATTTCAAGGAAGTAGAACTCGCCGTCTTGAACGAGAAACTCGACCGTGCCCGCACCTTGATAACCCGCCTTTTCTGCAAGACCGACAGCGGCCTTCGCCATCTCGTCGCGCAATTTCGGCGTCAGCGAAGGAGACGTTGCTTCTTCAATAATCTTTTGGTGACGTCGCTGAACTGTACACTCGCGCTCGAACAAGTGAACGCACTTTCCTGTGAAGTCGCCGAAGACTTGGAATTCGATGTGTTTAGCATGATCGAGATACTTTTCTAAGAAAACGGTCTCCGACCCGAATGCAGACTTTGCTTCGCGCTGAGCAGAGCCAATCAGCTCTGCCGCTTCCGCGCGGGAACGAATCACTTTCATACCGCGGCCACCGCCGCCGGCTGCCGCTTTTACGATCACCGGAAAACCGATGCGTTCAGCTTGAGAAACTAGTGTTTCAAGCGACTGATCTTTACCAGCATAACCTGGCACTGTTGGGACATTTGCTTTTTCGATGAGCTGCTTCGCTGAAATTTTATCGCCGAGCGCTCGGATCGTTTCTGCCTTTGGGCCCACGAAGATCAAGCCAGCTTTTACGACGGCCTCTGCAAAATCGGCGTTCTCCGAAAGAAAGCCGAAGCCAGGGTGAATCGCATCGGCACCGCAGCTCAGAGCGCCTTCGACGTTTCGATCGATACGCAAATAGCTTTCAGCGGTTGGTGCGGGACCGATACAGACTTTTTCGTCAGCCATGCGCCACGCGCGAGTGCCGACATCGGCTTCCGAGTGCAAGAGGACCGTCTTGATACCGAGCTCTTGAGCGGCATGAATGATACGAACAGCGACTTCACCGCGGTTTGCGATTGCGAGTTTCTGAATTTTCACTTCTGCACTCCCTTGCTCTCTGACACTTTCCAAGAAGGCGCGCGTTTTTCTAGAAACCCACGCAGG
>CAJYOV010000473.1 GCA_913776405.1 Pseudobdellovibrionaceae bacterium | reverse complement strand
CCCCCAAACCGTATCGAGAATCGAAGTGCGGCTGACGACGTCGCCCGCATGCTGAACGAAGAGAAGGAGCAAGCGGAACTCGACCGGAGTCAAATCCAATTGGCGCGGCTCGCTCTCAGAGGTATCGAACGCCTGACCACGACCCAAATGAATTTCGAGAGGTCCACGGCGCAACAAGTTCTCAAGGGGCGCGCGTACCGTTTCTTTGCGGCCTTTGAGTTTCGCGCCGACTCGGACCTGAAGTTCGATGAGATCAAAAGGCTTCGCGATGAAGTCGAGTGCGCCAAGCGCGTAGCTCTTGGTGCGCGAAGAAACCGTATTCGTTCCTGACAAAAAGATTGTGCCGATGTTTCGGCTTTCGAGTTCGTCCTTTACGCGCGATAAGAAATCAGTCCCGTCTCCATCCGGAAGGCCGATGTCGAGAAGGACGAGATCCCAGGCACGTGTGCCGTCAGCAAGAAGAGCGTGCGCTTCAGCGAGTGAAGCGGCCCACGTGATCTGATGGTCTTGGCTCAACACAGCTGTTACGGCGTCGCGAATATCGGTGCTGTCATCGACGAGTAAGATTTGGGCCATCTCACAGACTCCTTTTTCTAAGCTCAGTTCGGCGAAACGAATCGCTGAACTGAAATCAGGCTCTCACACTTTTTTTGAGCTACCGATAGAACTCTTCGGTCTGTCTCAAATGAGTTCTGTAGAAAAGACTGACACCCTTTTCGCATCGCTAAGAAATCGAATCTTTCGCGCTGTAGCCTCGATTTTACCAGGAGAAAAGCGTCTACGATTTTTCAGTTCGCTTGAAACTGATCATGATTTTGACAGGGGCCTTAGAGGGGGGGCGAGTCTGTTGCAAAGGATGGAAACGCCCCAAAACCGCGCTAGCCTGGGCAGTCAGGTTGTTTTAGCGAAGCTCGTAAGACAAGCCGACTAGGACAAGAAGTGAGGTGCCGCCGCCTAACCGATAACTGAAGTCTTCACGAAGTGAGAGCCCGCTTGAGCCGAGAGGTTGCTGCATGCCACCGCCAAACTGCCATCCGATTGTGAAGCGGGACGGGCGGCCCGCAGGGGAAATCGCGTCGAAGTGAAGGCCCGCAGCAGCATGTGTCGGGAAGATGTCGTCCCAAACAAGCGCGCGATAATCGACAGCAAATGTCGAGTAGGTATCGCCGTAACCGCGACTTGCATAGAGCGTGGCTTCGAGAAATCCAGAGCCCGTCGGACGCGCGGCGCGCGCAACGAAGCCTTCCATGATTTCGCGAATGCCTTTCACGGTACGGCCAGGAAGAAGAGCGCCGTAGCCAAGGCCGAATTCGTAAGAGCCCGTTGATGACGAATCCGAAGTTTGAGCTCGGGCAGATTGCGGCGTCATCAAACACGTAATCAGGATCAATGCGCCAATCGCACCAAGCTGCCCGGCGCGGCCAATCAGAGGTTTGAGTAGCTCGCGCACTCGAGGTGCTGCGAGAATCAATGCCGTTAGTGCAACCGCTGCAATTGCAATTGCAGTCGAAATTAGAAAATGGGCTGTGTAGCCGAAATACTGAGCTGAGTAGCCGGCAAAGGCTGTCGCAAGACTTTGCGAGATGACGATCAGGCAGGCTTGTGCCGTGTAGTCGCTTGCGGCGCGATCTTTCGATGACGCGTCCATCATTAAGGTGAAGAGCGTCGTCGTCGCAAGTCCGCTTGTGAAATGATCGAGAGAGGCCGCCACCAGAACTTTCATTGAGGAGTGAGCGGTCAGGACAGGCCAGAGATAGCTTGCAATCGCAAGCACTTGAGCGGCCCCGAGGTAAACGAGAAGTTTCGTGCGATCTCGTTTCGCCGCAAGCCAACCGCCCCCCATTGCCCCGAAGAAACCAGCGACGAAACCACCCGTGCCCAAAATCCAAGCGATGTCTTCGAGCGAATAACCTTGATCGACGAGCCAAGGTCTCAACATGCCGGTCGCAGAGGCGTGGCCGAATTTGTAGAGTAAAAGAATGACGGCCCAGAGCCCGGCTCCGGGTGTGAAAAAGAAATGAACCATTTCTTTGAACGCGGCGGTCGGTTTGCGAATCGCGCGAGGCCT
>CAJYOV010000472.1 GCA_913776405.1 Pseudobdellovibrionaceae bacterium | reverse complement strand
CTGTCGGCCAAAGTGCTGTTGTAACCTAACGAAAAATACCGCATCTGAGCAGGAGCAACAAGTTGAGGTTTGTCAGCGCGGCCATCGATGAATTTCGGAGCGTAGTGTTGGCCAACCACGCACGCGAACACGCCGCAAATCACCATAGCTGCAATGTTAAAAGTCTCATGTCCAAACTGAGTGCTCATGATTGAAAGCTATCAACTGTAAAAGAAAAGGCACAGAGGTTTTCACCATCTGTGCCTTTGAATTGCCGAGCAATAACGACTTAGATACCAGAAACTTGGTTCTTCACGACTTTTTCATGCGACATAACCCAAACGTCGTTCGCGAGCGCGCCGTTGCTCAAGTCACCGGCTGTAACCGCTGTGAACGTACTTGCCGAGATCGCTGGCATACCCGTCGGAGCAGGAAGCGCTGTCGGAATGGTCGTACCTGAGGCGCCGGCTGGACGCGCATAGTTGCCACCTGCTACGCATGCAGTACCCGTTGGAGCTGGGATAGTATCTGCGTTGAAGCCAGCTGCGTAGTTGCCTCTTCCAGCAATACCCACTGGGGGTTGTGTATAAGTGACGCCAGCTCCAGTGATAGTGTCATCACGGAAACCAATGCAACGAAGGTCTGTCGCGTACGTGTTCCACTCAGCACGGAAACCTTGCTCTGCAGTGTAGATTGAAGTGAGGTAGCCCTTACCTTCTGTTTGCTTTGCGCGGCGTTGGAACTTTTGGAAGTTCGGGACTGCGATTGATGCCAAGATACCGATGATCGCGACGACGATCATAAGTTCGATAAGTGAGAAACCTGCTTGTGTTTTCAGAAGACGTGCTGCTTTCATAACTACTCCCCGCCCGTTAGTGGCAATTAAGATCTAAATTCATAAACAATAAACAAATGCTAATTGCTCCTATTCGGAATACTCAGTCCAGATTTGAGAGTCTGGACTTCGCGATTCCGCGTCGTCGCACACTGATGGGTACTTCAAAGGTCGGGCCAACTGGTTTGATTTATTTTGAGACGAAATCGCGACGCGCGTTTCGGAGTGAAACGACTTGCGATGGTGTGAGATGAGACATTGTCTCGAGTTGAAACTCGATTTCGAATCGAACTGAAACAGGTGCGCAAAATGCGCGCTTTCGCGCAGCCCCGACCAAAAGTTCGACGCGAGTTAAGGGGGCGTGATTGTTCAGTAAATGTACGGGCGTCGAAGTTCTAAACACTGGAGCGCCCTGAAGCGCGCGTTTGGCGGTCGTTTGCGCACCCGCATTGGCGAAAACAGCCCAGAACAAACCGCGAAGGTTCGGAGCGAAGCCATCGAAATGGCCCAAAGCGAGAATGACGCTCCGACCTCAAAGATATGATGCCGCAAAAAATAAATCGTGAAAGCTCGCGGAAAAAATTCGAGCCATCCAAAAAAGTCGGTGGACCCCACCTCCCACCACTCCGTCCACCCCACCTCCTGCCAGTCCGGCGAGCGCCCGCGCCGCACTTTGGTCGAGCCTCTTTATAAAGCACCGGCTTGACGAGCCTGCGCTCCGAACCCACGTTTCAAGCGAATAGGCCCACGTTTCACTCGGACGGACATGAGGAGCGGCGTGGATACCTTTCCCCAGGCGGTAGCAGTAAGGTTTTTTTGAAGTGCCATAAGTTTTTGTAGCAGAAACGCGTACGAACGAGTCTCGACGGCGCTTCGAGAAGTTCCTAGAATGAAACGAGGGGAAGTCGTTTGGCGGATACTGAGGTAATAACCGAATCGAAATCGAAGACCAAGACGCCGCCGCTCTATCGAGTTATCTTGATGAACGACGACTACACCCCCATGGATTTCGTGATTCTCGTGTTGAAAAAGTTTTTTCAAAAAGATGCCTCCGAAGCGACGAAGATCATGCTCCAGATCCATCACCAGGGCTCGGGCCTTTGCGGCACTTTCACTTACGAAATCGCAGAGACCAAGACGTATCAAGTTAACCAATTCTCACGCCAAAACCGTCATCCACTTAAGTGCGTGATGGAAAAGGAATGAGAGGTCCTTGCGCACTAGGCTCATCAATGCCTTCTGCCAACGGATCGAGATTCAGTTTTTGAGTTTTAAAAATCGGCTCTTCCGAAGGATTAGGAGGGTTTGTGCTAAGTTCAAATCTTGAAAAACATCTAAACATGGCGGCTACGTTCGCGAAGGACAACCGTCACGAGTTCGTTAGCCTCGAGCATATCCTCCTCGCGCTTGTGAAAGATCGAGAAGTCATCGACATCTTGAAAGCCACAGGGTGTGACGTTCAAGAATTGACGAAAGACCTCGAGCAATTCCTCGATCAACACTGCCCACGCGTGCGTTTTCAAAAAGCTGAAGGCGATGACTCGTCGGCAAACGGCGCCCCTTATGAGAATTGGAAGCCTGAATTCACACTCGCTTGTCACCGATTGCTTCAACGCGCGGTGATCCAGGTGCAGAGTGCTGGTCGCGACACCGTCACGACCGGAAACGTACTCGTTGCGATCTTTAACGAAAAAGATTCGCACGCCGTCTATTTCATGGAATCACAAGGCACGACTCAGTTTGACGTGATCAACTATCTCTCGCACGGTGTGAGCAAGTACGATCCGTCTTCGACGACGAAAGGTTCTTCTTCTTCGAGCAGCTCGTCTTCCGGGCCTTCAAAAGACGAAGAGACCGAAATCGACGGCCTTCCGAAAGATGGCTCAAAACAAGGGAAGCAGTCCCCTCTTCGTGCTTACTGCGTGAACCTCAATGAACGCGCAAAGCAAGGCAAGATGGACCCGCTCATCGGGCGCGATGACGTCATTGAGCGCGCGATCCAGGTTCTCTGCCGCCGCACGAAGAATAACCCGCTCTTCATCGGCGAACCCGGCGTAGGCAAAACGGCACTCGCAGATGGCCTCGCAATGCGTATCGTTGAAGGCAAGGCGCCGTCTCAACTTCAAGACGCCGTCATCTATTCGCTCGATATGGGCTCGCTCCTTGCGGGCACGAAGTTCCGCGGTGATTTTGAAGAACGTCTGAAAGCCGTCGTGAAAGCGCTTGAGAATGAGAAGCACGGTGTTCTCTTCATCGACGAGATTCATACTCTCGTAGGCGCAGGTGCAACTAGTGGCGGCTCGATGGATGCGTCCAATTTGCTAAAGCCCGCTCTCGCGAATGGCTCGCTGAGCTGCATCGGTTCGACGACTTACAAAGAGTATCGTCAACATTTCGAGAAAGACCGCGCGCTCGCGCGTCGATTCCAAAAAATTGATGTGAAAGAGCCATCCGTCGAAGATGCGATCAAAATCCTCGAGGGCTTGAAACCAAAGTACGAAGAACATCACAACGTGAAATATTCGTCTGCGGCGATCAAAGCTGCGGCCGAACTTTCGGCTCGCTACATCCAAGGTCGCCACCTTCCGGATAAAGCGATCGACGTGCTCGACGAAGTCGGTTCACGCGTTCGCATTCAAGCGAAAGACGAAGAAACGAAAAATATCAAAGTCACAGACGTTGAGAAAGTGGTCTCTTCAATGGCGCAAGTTCCGTCTCAGAGCGTGAACTCGCAAGATAAGAACCAGCTCCGCGATCTCGAGAAGAACCTGAAGTCAGTCGTCTTTGGTCAGGACAAAGCGATCGAAGCCGTAACGACGGCGATTAAGCTTTCGCGCACTGGCCTCGCACGTGAGAACAAGCCGATTGGTTCGTACTTGTTTGCTGGCCCAACGGGCGTCGGTAAAACAGAAGTCACGAAGCAGCTCGCGCATTTCCTTGGCAACTCGTTCATCCGATTCGATATGTCCGAGTACATGGAGAAGCACGCAGTGTCTCGTCTCGTCGGTGCACCTCCGGGATACGTCGGCTACGAGGAAGGTGGCCTTCTCACAGAAGCTGTAACGAAAAATCCGTACGCCGTTCTGCTTCTCGATGAGATCGAGAAAGCGCACCCGGATATTTACAACGTCCTTCTTCAAG
Organism: Pseudobdellovibrionaceae bacterium; assembly: GCA_913776405.1. Lineage (GTDB taxonomy): Bacteria > Bdellovibrionota > Bdellovibrionia > Bdellovibrionales > JAMPXM01 > CAJYOV01. The sequence goes on along the minus strand of CAJYOV010000472.1, from coordinate 2,001 downwards.
TCATGGATAACGGGACACTCACGGATTCTCACGGTAAGACCGCAGATTTCCGGAACGTGATCTTGATCCTCACGACGAATGCGGGCGCTGCCGATGCAGCGAAAGGCAGCGTCGGAATTCATCCGGGCCACTCGTCGGACAAGTCGATGGAAGCGATCAAGCGCCAGTTCACTCCAGAATTCTTGAACCGTCTGGATGCGATCGTGCACTTCGATAAACTCCCAGAAGACACGATGATGTCGGTCGTGAAGAAGTTCCTCGGAGATCTCGAGAAACAACTCGGCAAAAAGAAGATCGAGCTCACCGCTTCAGAGGATGCACTTAAATGGCTTCTTAGGAAGGGCTTCGATCCTCAGTACGGTGCGCGCCCACTCGCTCGCACAATCGACGAGCACGTAAAGAAACCGCTCGTTGACGAGATTCTCTTCGGTCGCCTGGAAAAAGGCGGCAAGGTGAATGTCGACGTGAAAGAGGACAAACCGATCTTCGACTTCGCGTAAAAAGCTAGTTTAGTCAGCTTTCGGAGAAGCAGCGGCCATTTGCCGCTGCTTTTCTTTTTCCGACGGTTCGTTTAGTTTGTAGACCGCCATCTGCGCGTCGTACGAATCTTTGAAAGACTGTCTCGCTAAACACGCTTTTAAATAGCGCTGCAAGTTTGGATACCGTTTCAAGTAACCGTAATTCTCGACGCCGCGAAGAATATCGGCCATCACGATATCGGCAACACTGAAGGTCTTTAGGAGTGTCGATCGGTCGCCTAGGTAGGCCTCAAGATCTTTCAAACGATAGTTCAACATATTTGCCATTTGCGGACGTTTCATCTCCGCCCATGGTTCATTCGCATGAAAAAGCTCGATCTCGTACATGTTCATAACGAAAGGCTCGATTGAGTTTAGCGCTGCCACGACCCACTCTGTTACTTTCGACAGACCTTCAGAGCCTGTGAGATCTATACGCGCACCGGGTTTCGCCGCCAAATGGAGAAGGATCGCGCCGGACTCAAAAAGCGTGAGATCCCCATCCTGAAAAGCAGGGATCTGCCCGAAGGGTTGAAGCTTTCTGTAATCCGGGGTCTTCAATTCGGAGATCGCCTTTGGCATCACTTCATATTGAAAGCCAGCCTCAGCGAGGGCCCAGCGAATTCGAAGATCCCGTTGGTAACCCTGAACGATATCTGGAACCCACTTGAAAATTGATAGCTTTAACATTTTAAACTCCGGTTACTTCATGCCGTTGGCGCTGCCAGATTCAGACGCTGCCCGATCAAGACGCAGCCCGATCTCTTTGAATCACAGTCAAAATTCTGGCGAAGGTCAATTCTTCCACGTCCAAATTCTCCTCGCGTGCGACAGTTTGACAGCTGAAATCTGGTTTATGGGCCGCTTCACCTCAGAATAGCTCGGCACGAAGCTTGCGACAGTGAGGTATCAGAAAAGGGAGGCACGTATGGCTGCTGACATTCTGAACGAACTCCAAGCCGATCTTGATGCCTTGCGCGACCTAATTATCGAATTCCGTATCTCGGAAGAAAACTCGCAAGAAGAGGCTGAGGCTTTCACCGCTCTCGTCACTCTCGTGAAAGCGCAAGACGAAGTTCAATCGACACTGTTCCCACTTTTGAAAGACCGCGGCACGGCGCTTCGCTACGCGTGTGAAAATGCGCTTGAGCGCATCGAAGGTGCTCATGCCGTTGAGGAAATGATTGAATGCTGTACGAACCGCGCAACTTGGCGCGCGAGCGTGAACGTCTTCTGCGAAATGATCGAGACGCGCATTCATCAAGAAGAGCGCCAGCTATTCCCGGCCCTGTTCGACGCCCTCACGAAAGAAGAGCGCGTTCGCATCGGCCAGCGCTACCAAGAGTTGCGCCTAGTTGCACGCAAAGAAACTGCGGGTATCAATTGGTACCAAGTTTGGAACACAGTCCTGAACCACGCCGTCTGAGAGTACCGCGTACGATTTTGCCACTCGATGCGTCTAACGCATCGAGTGGCAAAATCG
>CAJYOV010000471.1 GCA_913776405.1 Pseudobdellovibrionaceae bacterium | reverse complement strand
ACTTCTTGAGCTTTCTCCTGAAGACGCGTTTTAAAGTCGGCGCTGTAATCAACAGGTGCGTTCGCGATCTCGGTCAGACGTTTTGCCATCAGGCGGCCAATCATATCGCGTGCGGCGGCGAAGCCAGCATCTTGAAAGACAGCGCCGACGATAGCTTCAAACGCGGAGGCCAAAATCCGCGGCTTTTGAAGGCCGCCCGTTTTAATCTCGCCTTTTCCGAGTCGAATCAGCTTTTCGAGTTCAAGTGCCGCCGCAACCCGAGCGAGCGACTCCTCATTCACGAGACTTGCCCGCTTTTTCGAGAGCGAACCTTCGGAGTCGTGTTGAAAGCGCGTCATCAGAAGATCTGAGACGGCTAAATCTAAAACGGCATCACCAAGAAATTCGAGTCTTTCGTTGTTATCCTTCGTCGAAGGACTTGGACTCGGCCCGGCTAGCGTGATCGCTTGTTCGTTTGCGAAGCTCTTGTGCGTCAATGCCAGCACGAGAAGGTCTTCGCGCTGGAACTGATGCCCAAGGGCTTCAGCCAATGTTTTTAGTTCATTCAAACAGTGTTTTGCTTAGTCGCGTGTGTGCGCGCTAAAGCACTCCCGACTAAAATGCCGTCCATGCGACTTGTTTCCGAGGTATCAAATCCGGTGATCTCGATTTCAATTTCTTTTCCAGCTAGGGTTGCGATCTCGTGCATCTCTTCGGCGCTCAAAATCCCGCCTGAGCGAGATTCGAGGCGCACGGGCCAGTAATCACGCGACAGAGCTTCCGCGCCGCGACCCGGTGCCTTTAAAATCAATGACGTTTTCACTGAACCTTTTTGGCTAACCGCTGTTTCATTCAAGCGCTGAGTTGAAAGTTCACGAAGACGCTGGGAACGCAATGTGCGCTGATCGCGCGGAACCGAACCTTCAAGCGCAACTGCTTTCGTGCCCGGGCGCTCTGAGTAAGGGAAGACATGGATGCGTGTCCAAGGAAGACGCGCCAGACGCTCGTACGTATCCAGGAACTCGTCTTCTGTTTCACCTGGAAAACCGGCGATCACGTCCATACCGACGAAAGCGCCTGGGACTTCACGTTGAATTGCGAGTAAGGCAGTTTCAACGTCTTGCGCGGTGTACGTCCGTTTCATGGCACTTAAAACGCGCGTGTTTGCGCTCTGAATGCTCATATGGAAATGCGGGCACATGCGATCATTTTTATAGAGAGCGAGGAGCTCAGGCGTGAGTTCCACCGGCTCAAGCGATGAAAGGCGAATACGTTGAATCGTCGTTTGATCGAGCACCGCTTGAACGAGATCGTGAATGTGAAGCTTCTTCTTTTCAGGTTGGCCCGTGGCAGACTGGGTCGCAGGCACAGTGACAACATCTTCGTAATCTCCGATGTGAACGCCTGTGAGTACGATTTCGGCCGCACCTTGCGCTTGAAGTTCCGTGATTCGCTTCACGAGATCTTTGACCGAAATGCTGCGCGACTTCCCGCGTGCGAATGGAATCACGCAGTACGTGCAGAAGCTGTTACAGCCATCTTGAATCTTTAAAAACGCACGCGTGTGACCGGCTTCAACGCCGCCACCCGCTTCGAGATCGTCCTTACGGAAGATGTTTGAGCGGAAGACTTTGCCTTCCGTCAATTGGCCGCTGAAGTGTTTGTCGAGAAGATCTTCGAGAAAGCCTTTATGCGAGTTAGCGACGACGAGGTCTGCACCTGGCATCGTATCGAATGTTTCGCCGTCTACTTGCGCACCACAACCGGTCACGATTACGGTCGAAAATGGATCTTTCGATTTCAGACGGCGAACCATGCGTGCGCCCTCGCGAGTGGCTTCGGCCGTGACGGCGCATGTGTTCAAGATATGAATTCTCGGAACACGCGACCCCAAACCGAAGGCAGACAGGTCGCCTTCGTTTGGTGGCGCGACCGCCTTCACTTCTTTCTCGACGTGACGATGCCCCTTCGACTCCAGGCGCTTTTGCAAAAGGCCAGTGTCGTAGGTGTTCACCTTGCAGCCGTACGTGTGAATGGTGAAGTCGTAGCGACCCGAGCCTTGGTTCGACATCAGACGATCCAGCCTCCGCCGACAAGTTGCTGATCGCGGTACAGAACCGCTGCTTGACCTGGAGTGATCGCGCGAACTGGCTGCTCGAACTCGACCCGGAATTCGTTGCCGTTACGGTAAACGCGGGCCCAATCACCTTTGTGTTGGAAGCGGATCTTTACACGAAGACGCTCACCATCTTGAATGTCGTCAATCAAGTGAGTCTGAACGACGCGTGCAGCTTCGCCATAGAGGTGTTTTTCTTCACCGACCCAGACGTCGTTGGTCTCAGCGTCGATTTTGATCACGTAAACAGGCTCTGGGCGGTAAACGCCGAGGCCCTTTCGCTGACCGTATGTGTAGTGATGAATGCCGTCGTGATCGGCGATTTTCTCACCCGTCGGGAACAGGCGGATCATGCCCGCCTTCGTTTTCAGAACGTCTTTGGAAACGTGCTCTTCGATGAAATTGTCGTAGCCCTTATCGCCAACGAAGCAGATGCCCGTCGAATCTTTTTTACGGGCATTCACGAGGCCGCGCTCTTCGGCGATGACGCGAACTTCAGGTTTACGCAAGTGACCGATCGGAAACATGAGATGTGGAATGACTTCCGGCTCGGTAGTGAACAAGAAGTAGGTTTGATCTTTCCAGTC
>CAJYOV010000470.1 GCA_913776405.1 Pseudobdellovibrionaceae bacterium | reverse complement strand
TCAAACACGGAATCACGATCCAAGGGCAGAGTGTTTTTGCGTCACGCGTGTTGCTTTTCAACCACTCGAGAGTTTCGCTCGCAAGACGCACGCCTTCGGGCTCATCGCCATGGATCCCGCCCATTAACAAAATGGGGCGCTCGCGACGAAGTTGCTCTAGAGCATCGCTCGCAAAAAGCTCGATCGAAGATCCGAGCGCAGTTGTTTTCCAATTCGGGAGATGAAGGATCGGCACGTCATCAATGATAGGTAGTCTTGACCCTCTTGTCCACGCAGAGGCAAAATATCGGACATGACGAATCAACAAGAATCGACGCCTCTGTCCGTGATTATTCTCGCTGCCGGAAAAGGCACGCGCATGAAGTCTCCCTTGCCTAAAGTCCTGCATCCGGTTGCGGGTTCGCCGATCATCAAGAAAGTGATCGACGCGGTGAAGGGCGCAGGTGCGAACGAAATTCGCGTGATCGTTGGCCACGGTGAAGCGTTGGTTCGCAAAGTCGTTGAGCCGATGGGTGTGACTTGCCACCAACAACAAAATCAGTGGGGTACGGCAGACGCTGTGAAGGCTGCTGATGTGGCGTCACTTAAAGGCGACGTCATTATCCTAAACGGGGACCACCCCCTTCTTGAACCATCGGACGTGCAAAAAGTGATGACCGAGTTCCGCGCATCGAAAGCGGATCTCGCGGTTGTATCAGCCATTGTGAAAAAGCCTGGCAGCTTCGGCCGAATTGTTCGCCATAAAGGTGATCTGCGCGCCATCGTCGAGGCCGCAGACGCCTCAGCAGAAACTTTGAAGATCGATGAAGTGAACACCGGCATCTACATCGTGCGCGCCGAAATTTTAGCTGAGTATTTGCCGCAAATTAAGAACCATAACTCGAAGCAAGAATACTACCTCACAGACATCATCTCACTCTGCCAAGAGGCAGGCGAGAAAGTAACGGCGATTCGCGCTCGTGCGTCGGTCGGCTTTGGCGTCAACACGCAAGAAGAACTCTCGAAAGCGACTCGGTTGCTGTTCGCTCGTAAGAACAAAGCTCTTATGGAGGGCGGCGTTCTGATGATCGATCCAAAATCGACTTACATCGAAGAAGAAGTCGAAGTTGGCATGGGGTCCGTCATCTACCCAGGCGTGTACCTCCGCGGCCGCACGAAAGTGGGTTCAGTCTGCATGATCGAACCGGGATGCTATCTTGCGCACACGCTTGTTTCAGACGGCGTCCATATTAAAGCCTACTCGTACTTCGAGAACACGGTCGTTGGCCCTCGCGCCTCGATCGGTCCGTTCGCGCGTCTACGCCCAGAAACGGAAATTGGCCAAGATGCTCACGTCGGGAACTTTGTCGAAATGAAGAAGGTGAAGTTCGGAGCTCGCTCGAAAGCGGGTCATCTCACCTATCTCGGTGATGCGACGATCGGCGAGGACGTCAACATCGGTTGCGGCACGATCACGTGCAACTACGCAGTCGACAAAAAGAAATATAGAACCGTTATTGGCGATCGAACGTTCGTTGGCAGCGATTCACAGTTTGTAGCGCCCGTTGAAGTCGGCGCAGACGCGGTGATCGGCTCTGGCTCGACGATCACAAAAGATGTGCCTGCGAAAGCTCTCGCGGTCGCGCGGGGCAAGCAAGTGAACATCGAAAACTGGAAGCCAAAAGCTTCTGAACCGGAAAAGAAATAATCTCTCTCTCTAAGAAAAGCAGGTCACACCATGTGTGGAATCGTTGGCTACTACGGCCCTAAACAACCGACTGACGTTATTGTAAGCGGTCTCAAAAAACTCGAATATCGCGGCTACGACAGCGCAGGTGTCGCGATTTTGGATCGCGGCGGCTTCAAGCTCGTTCGTGCGTCAGGCAAACTCTCAGAGCTTCAGAAAAAACTCGCGTCCGAATCATTCGATGGTCACATCGGGATCGGTCACACGCGATGGGCGACTCACGGCGTACCGAGCGAACGAAACGCACACCCTCACAAAGTTGACGGCGTGAGCCTCGTTCACAACGGCATCATCGAGAACTATCAAGAGATTCGTCGCGAGCTCGCTGCTGAAGGCAAGACTTTCAAATCCGATACAGATTCAGAACTGGTCGCGCATCTCATCGCGAAAGAAGTTAAGGCGACGAACGACCTCTTCGAAGCCGTGAAGCGAGTATTACCGAAATTGACGGGCGCTTACTCGATACTCGTCGTTTGGGAAGGTCAAGCCGATACGATGGTTGCGTTCAAGAACGGTCCACCTCTTCTGATCGGCTTCGGCGAAGACGAAACAGTCGTAGCCAGCGACATTCAAGCGATCATCAATTACACGAACCGCGTCGTCTACCTCGACGATTTTGAGATCGCGCGCATTCGTGGCACAGCTTGCGATATTTTTTCTGCCGAAGGTAAACCGCTCAAAAAAGAAGTTCACTTAGTTGCGTGGAATGCAGAGCAGTCGGAAAAGGCGGGCTTCAAGCACTACATGTTAAAAGAGATCCACGAGCAGCCTCGCGCAGTGGCAAACGCAATCGCGCCGCACGTCGATCTCGAAAAGATGGCCGTGAAGCTCAAGAATGTCGGCTTCGCGTCGCCTTCTTTCGATCAGCTTGATAAACTAAATTCCGAAGAAGATTGGGCCGAGACACAAAAGCGATTGAAAGGTATCGAGCGCGTTTTCATTATCGCGTGCGGAACTTCAAACTACGCAGGTCTCGTTGGTAAATACTTGATCGAGACTCTCGCGAAAGTCCCAGTTGAGTGTGATATCGCGTCTGAGTTCCGCTACCGTGACCCGGTCAT
>CAJYOV010000469.1 GCA_913776405.1 Pseudobdellovibrionaceae bacterium | reverse complement strand
TGCGTTCTTGAACGCAGGTCTCTACATCTCGCTTACGGACGAACGCTCAGGCAAAAAACAAGAATTCCAATTCGCGACAGGTCTTCAAGAGTTCATTTCATACATGAACGAGTCTAAGAAGGCGCTCCACGGCGATGTCATCCACTTCAAAGGCGAACGCGACAACGTCGACGTTGAGATCGCTCTCCAGTGGAACGACTCGTACTCTGAGTCGATTTACTCTTACTGCAACAACATCAATACGGTTGAAGGTGGTACGCACTTGGTCGGCTTCCGCGGCGCACTCACGCGGACTGCGAACGCTTACGCTCAAGAAAAAGGTCTTCTGAAAGATCTCAAAGAAAATCTCGAGGGTGAAGATATCCGCGAAGGTTTGGCTGCCGTCGTGAGCGTGAAAGTTCGCGAACCGCAGTTCGAGGGTCAGACGAAGACGAAACTCGGCAATACCGAGGTTAAAGGGATCGTCGAATCCCTCGTGAACGACAAACTCGCGGACTGGTTCGATCGAAATCCAGGCGCATCGAAAACGATTGTGGGTAAGTGCGTGGAAAGCGCGCGCGCACGTCTCGCGGCTCGTAAAGCACGTGAACTCACTCGTCGTAAAACGGCCCTCGATGGCAACTCGCTCCCGGGTAAAATGGCAGACTGCCAAGAACGTGATCCCGCACTTTGCGAATTGTACCTGGTCGAGGGTGACTCAGCAGGTGGATCCGCGAAACAGGCTCGTGACCGTCGTACGCAAGCTGTTCTTCCGCTCAAGGGTAAAATCTTGAACGTTGAAAAAGCACGTTTCGATAAAATGCTCTCGAACGACGAGATCAAAGTTTTGATTTCGGCGATGGGGACAGGGATCGGCAAAGACAACATGTCGATCGACAAACTTCGCTACCACAAAATCGTCATCATGACCGATGCCGACGTCGACGGCTCGCACATCCGTACTCTTCTTCTCACGTTCTTCTACCGCCAGCTCCCAGAGATTCTCGAGCGCGGTTATGTCTACATTGCGCAGCCGCCTCTTTACCGCGTAAAGAAGGGTCAGCAAGAGACGTACATCAAGAACGAAGCGGCTCTGACTGAGTTCCTTATGGATTCTTCGCTCGCAAGCGCGAACATCTTGACGCTCAAAGAAGGCACGACAGAAGGCGAGTTGAAAACGATCATTCTCGCGATCCAGAAATTCGATCACTTGATGAAGACGATGTCGGCTCGTTTCGACCGCGAACTTCTCTCGTTCATGGTCGAAAACTATCCTGATCTGAAGAAGACACTGACTTCAAAATCGGACCTCGAAGGTGCGATGGCGAAATTCAAAGAGTGGACTCAATCGAACCCGCTTCTCGGCATTCTCGATTTGAAGTTCTCGATCGAAGCTGATGCGGAGCACTCGTCGAACACGTTGACTGTTACGACGACTCGTTACGGTCACCAGATGGTCTCGAAATTTACTCCGGCGACGGCGACGTCGTCAGAGTGGACAGAACTCACAACGCTTTGGTCGAAGTTCAACTCGGCTCTTCCGCTTCCGGTTCGTGTTGGCCCAGAAAAAGGCAACAACCCGAAAGATGTCATTGAGTTTGGTACGCACCGCGAGTTCGTTGCGCACATCCTCGAAGCGTCGAAAAAAGGGAACTACATCCAACGGTATAAGGGTCTTGGCGAGATGAACCCAGAACAGCTCTGGGAAACGACGCTCAATCCTGAGAACCGGAGCCTTTTGAAGATCACGATCGACGATGCCATCGCGGCCGATGAAACATTCAGCGTTCTTATGGGTGAACAAGTCGAACCACGACGCAAGTTCATCGAAGACAACGCTCTCTTGGTTCGCGAACTCGACGTTTAAGTTTAAAGGAAAGCTGAAATGGCAGAAGAAAACACACCAGTTCCAGCAGGCGGCGGCGGTCCAGCGAATCCACGCGGGATCACGAACGTCGATATCAACAAAGAAATGCAGGAGGCCTACCTCCAGTATTCAATGTCGGTCATCGTCGGTCGCGCGCTTCCCGATGTTCGTGACGGTTTAAAGCCGGTTCACCGTCGTTGTTTGTACGCGATGTACGAACTCGGCAACACGCACGACAAACCCTACAAGAAATCAGCCCGCGTAGTCGGTGACGTGATCGGTAAGTATCACCC
>CAJYOV010000468.1 GCA_913776405.1 Pseudobdellovibrionaceae bacterium | reverse complement strand
ATACAAAACTTGCAATCATAGATGCAGAAGTTTGTGAGTAAGATCTTGAGAAGGCTCACGCATCGACCATCAGGCGTATAGCTGTGACAGATCCCCATGCCTTCGGTGTTGCCGAAACCAGAGATGTCGCGCTTCCGGTAAGAGCCCGAACTCGAACAAGAGGCATCGTATTTGGCTGCATCGGCGAGGATTTCGAGCTTCTCTTTAATCGTCATGATTTACATATAACTTACACAGCCGAATAAAGCTACCTTGTTGGGCATAAGCCGAAGGGTCAAATAGCTAAAATCACATAGTTTTTCTTTTTCTAAACCGCACGTTGACCCAGCTTATTTGGCACCCTAGCCTTTACAGGAGAGCGATGGCTCTCTTTGTCTCATTCAGTCTAGAGTTGAACCAGCCCTGGAGTCGGTCAAGTGAATGCGTTACCGAATCAATGCCCATGGACGGAATTTGAGCCTTCAACCCTGCGCTGGTGCGAAGCTCAACTCTGCGCCTGGATTCGCGAGCCTGCGAACACGTACTCGAATCTCGCTTTTATTCTTGCTGGCGTCTGGATCCTCTTTCACTACCGCGACGCCGTCACTCGACACGTGCGACTGCTCGGCTACTTCTCGATTGTCCTCGGATTCATGTCGGGGCTCTATCATGCTTCGGGTACCTTCTTCGGTGAGCATCTCGACTTCTCTTCGATGTTTTTGCTCTCTGCCTTTTTCGTATCAGCAAATTCGGCGCGACTTTGGGACTGGAATCTTCGAAAGTTTCGAGTCGTGGCGCTCGCGATCCTGTTTGTTTCAATGGCTGTGCTTGCACAGGTGAAGCAAGCGGGCATCGCGCTCTTCTCCATTCAAATTTATACTGCGATGGGTTTAGAAGCCTACATGTGGTGGAAGAAGCGGGCGCTCATTCGGTACCGAAGTCTGTTGATAGCCTATGCGCTTCTCGGTGTTGCGTACGCAGTCTGGTGGCTGGATAAACTAAAAATCGTCTGCGACCCTGATATCCACTTCATCAGCGGGCATGCGGTCTGGCATGTACTGAACGGTTGCGCGGTCGTGGCGATTGCGAGATTCTACTCTCAATTCCGGGCGCTCTCGCAAAGCAGTAAATAACGCATGATCGATCTTTTTCTTCTCAGACCAGGCAACACCAACGCGCATCAAATGAAGTTGCGCTTGGCTGCGCACAAAGAAATTTCGCTTCACGAAATCGCCAGCGAAAATGAAATCGCAGCGCTGCGCCCGCCGCAAGATAGCATCTTCATTTTTCATCTCTCGGGTAAAGAAGACGTTCGCACGGTGCTCGCACAGATTTTGGTACTAAACCGCCTTGGCGGTCCAACCGTCATGAATGTCGTTGTCAGCGAACTCAAAGATGCAAAGATCAAGCAAACGATCGAGTCGTTGCCGCAAACGTCGTTCTACACGACGGACCGACCTGCGCACGAGATCGACCATCTGATCTTAAAAAAAGCACGTCAGCAATTAGCTGCAAAAGCGCCCATTCGGTTAGAGACTCTTAAGTACGAAAATCAAAAAGAGACTTTCATCGCAAAAGAGCGTGAGACGACACAGACCGTAAAGTCTGAAGCTGTTGTCATTCAGCCAAAGGCGGCCTCTCAAAACAAATTCCGTCCAGTCACCGAAACCGATCAACAGCGTAAGCTGCTCGAGGACGCTTTGACCTCGAAAGCGAACGTCGTTCTCTCAAACTACGGCTTCAATGATGAAATGAAAGGGACATTCAAAGGTCTCGATGAAAAGAAAAAGCGCGTTTCTCTGGAATTGAAAGGCCCGCCACCGAAGATCCAAAAATTTCGAGAGCGAACCAAAGAGTCCAAGAAGATCGCTCTCAGCATAGCGCTAAAACAATCTCGGGTCTTTTTCGTCTCGATCGACTACACGTGGCCGAGCGACGAGACAATCGAACTGAATGTTCCGTCTCTGGTTTACTTTGTTCAACGTCGAAAGGACTTCCGCCTTCTCATCCACCCAACCGATCTCATTCGTATCCGATTCGAGTTAGGCGGGGAGATGATCGAATTTCCGATCTACGACATTAGTGCAAGCGGCGTTTCAGTTCTCTGGACTCCGGAAGAAGACGCGCGTTTCGGCGCTCTCCTCGAGATTCCTCAGACGCAACTTTTATTCGAGACAAACGATTGGAAGACCGGGCCACTGAAGTTTCGGCAGAAACAGGCTTTCAGCGGCGTGAATGGTGAGCCGCTGGTCAAAGCGGGATTTAGTTTCGAGCGGATCCCGACGGTCTACAAAAAGCAGTTAGGCGATTACGTTGATCGCAAAGCTCGCGCTTATGTGCTCAACTACGGAGTTGAGTCTTAATTCCGAAGCGAAC
>CAJYOV010000467.1 GCA_913776405.1 Pseudobdellovibrionaceae bacterium | reverse complement strand
CCAAGAAGAAAAGTGGTTTTGGGATATGGTCGAGCGCCTGGACCAGCCAGTTGCGAGCGCTCTCGGGCTTCGTCATAGACCTATTTAGCCTCACGCTTTTCCAGGGCGCAAAGGCTTCTGTGAGTATTTAATCAAATAAACAAGTGAGTCTGGCCGACGGAATTGCTCCTTGACGCCGTCAAAGACAGACTCACATTTTAAGCCTTACGGAAAGGGCCAAGGCCATGTCAAAAACGGACTCAAAGAAATACTCGAAAGATCCTAAACGCATTTCCGAGCTAACCGAGTTCCAACACCACGTTACGCAGAACAGCGGGACCGAGCCGCCTTTTAGAAACGAATTCTGGGACCATAAAGAAGAAGGTCTCTACGTAGACATCGTGTCCGGCGAACCGCTTTTTTCATCTAAAGACAAGTTCGATTCGGGCTGCGGTTGGCCAAGCTTCGATAAGACGCTGGCTGCCGATCATAACAACGTGACAGAGCATGCAGATCTGACTCACGGCATGAGACGGGTCGAGGTTCGCTCGAAACACGGGGATTCACACCTCGGTCATGTGTTCGATGACGGCCCGACTGATACGGGCCTTCGTTATTGTATTAACTCGGCGTCACTTCGCTTCATCCCGAAAGACAAACTCGAAGCCGAAGGCTACGGCGAGTTTAAAAAGATCTTTGAGTGAAGGCGCAGGCCTCGAATCGTTTAAGCGCCCTGAGGTCTTTTAGGGGCGCGCTTTAACAGGAACATCGACGGGACTTTGAATCGTCGGCTTCCCGGTTTTGTCTTCAATCTGAAAAACGAGCGTTACTCTATCGCCCTGTTTCACAAGAGGGTTCGCCTCAAAAAGCATGAGATGGTTTCCGCCGGGCTTGAGCTCAAATTTCTGCTGCGGTTTCAACGTCAGCTTCGGGAGCCGCTTCATCTTCATGAGACCGTTTTCTTCTTTTGTTTCATGAAGCTCGATCGCTTTGAAACTTTCGGAGTTCACGCCGACGATCGTGAGCGTCTCTTTCGATATGTTCGTTAAGACCCCGTAGCCTGCCGTGGCGGGTGAGCCTGCAAGTGGCGCGAACACATAACCACGTTCGAGATCAAGCCTAGGCGTAACCGGTGTGACCGCCTGCGCGTTTGAGTGACCAGAGACGCTTACGACAGCAAACGCGAGAAACGACCCAATGACCGATGTCAAAGGCGAGGCGATACGCGAATTCATAAAAGACCTTTCAGGGCCGAGGCAATTTCATCTGACGAATGAGGGCTCTGGATCTTCGTAATGACCTTGCCTTTGCGGTCGAGGAAGTGAATTCGATCTGCATGAGAGATCGAGTAACCGAGTCTTGAGTTTGGATCTGGATCAATGATGTAAGTCGCATGATAGAGGCGCGACACGTTGTCGATCTGTTCGCGAGTCCCGCTCAGGCCGATGAAGCTTGGGTTGAATTGCGACGCGTAAGTTGCGACGTCGTCTTGATTGTCATGGTCACGATCGACACTTAAGAAGAAGAACGAAACTTTTTGCTGATCGGCAGGGCCAAGTTGCTTCAAGGCTTGCGCGACGTGGCTGAGGGTCATCGGGCAAACGTCAGGGCATTTTGCATACCCGATGTAGAGAATGTTGATGTCGTTCGCGTGTTCAGAAAAACGCCACGGTTGATTGCGGTACTGAAGCTCGAAGTCGCCGCCATCGATAGACTCCCGCTGATAAAGAAAGACAGCCAGTGTGAGTCCCACGAGAACGACAAGACTCGCGACACCGATCAATTTTGAGATCTTGCTATAGGTTTTTGCGTCATCGGTTTGCATCCCCCTGGTGTACCCGAAATTCGACATCGTGGCGACTTTCGCCCTCGAGATGCCACGTTTTGCTGCGGCAAACTTTGCGGAGCGTTAAATATTCAGCCGACTGAGATGAAGTTCTGGTCGCGATCTGAGTGTCAGGTTGAGCGGTTTCAGAAAGCGACAAGAATGGATGCGTCGTCAGCTGCATTCACGGCGACATTCAAGGTTGGAGGATCAAATGGCACGTGCATCGCAAACTCAAGTCTCAAGGTCACAGTCTGCAAAAGCACTCTCGAAGAAGGCGCCGAAAGATTTGGGCCTGAAGCCCCCTTTCCCAGCGCAAAAGTTAAAAGGCAAGACGGGTCTTGAAGCCGACATGGAGGTGCGCCCGCAGTATGCCGCGCCTGCGTATCGAGCGGCTGAC
>CAJYOV010000466.1 GCA_913776405.1 Pseudobdellovibrionaceae bacterium | reverse complement strand
ATTTCGTTTGTTGCAGCCCTTAGCTTCGCACTCAGACGCCGAGCCCTTAAGGTCGACCCACTTTTACAAACTTGGCGCACGTTCTGTCGAAAGCTCGAACGCGCAGGCCTCGAACGCGCACCGAATGAAGGGCCGCTCGATTTCGCTGAACGAGCAGCGGAAAAGTATCCAGAGAAAGCCGCCGAAATCCAGACGGTCGCAACGATGTTTGCAAACCTCCGCTACGGTCCGACGGGTGAGGATCAAAAAGCTCGCCTGAAAGAGTTCCGTCAATCTGCGCGACGTGTGTCCATCAAAGCGAGATCCTGACCTGCGGCCTCGTGGCGCTCCAGATATTCAAGATACATGCCTTCTTGTGATTCGATCTCGCCTTGCGCAGCACCGAGCTCTTTTGCTTTGTCTGCTGCTTGCGCACCAGAAAGTTTTAAGAGTTCATCTGTCAGTGACAGGATTTTCGCTTTGAGCGCATCCATCGATTGATCGAGACGCGCAATTTCTTTTTCGCAGAGACGAACCTCTTTCTCGAGGGCTTTTTTCTTCTCTTTATAGTTGAAGCGTTCTTCACGCGGAGCTTCTGCACTTGCCTCTGAAGCATTGGACGCGTTCGAAACGCCCTGGCGCTTGCCGCCCGACTTTCCGTTTACAGAATCAGTGTCGTCACTTGCATCTCGCTCTGAGAGAGCACCTTTTTGCACCGACCACACGTACTCATCGTAGGTACCGGGGTAAAATGAGGCTGCACCGTCTTTGATTTCGAGAATCTTGGTCGCCGTTCGTTTCACGAAGCCGCGATCGTGACTGACGATCACAAACGCGCCCGCGTAGTCAGCCAGCGCTTGAGTCAAAGCCTCGACGGTTTGGAAGTCCAGGTGGTTGGTCGGTTCATCAAGCAAGAGAAGGCTTGATCGCTTCAACAGCATGCGGCCAAGCGCTACGCGGCTTTTCTCGCCACCTGACAGAACGCGAATTTTCTTTTCGACGTCGTCGCCCGCAAACAAAAGAGAGCCCGCAAGATCGAGAACAGCTTGCCGTGTCGTCTCTTTCGGAGCTTCAGCCCCCATGGCCTCGAAGACCGTGTCATTCGGATCTAAGCGATCCGCAACGTGCTGAGCGAAATACGCGATGTCCACTTCAGATCCGCGCGTGAGGTCGCCTGTTAGCGGCTGCAACTCGCCCGAGAGGGCTTTCAAGAATGTGGACTTACCAGCGCCGTTCACACCGACCACACCTAAGTGGTTACCTTTCTCAAGCGTGAAGTCGACACCACGAAGCACAGTCTTCGAGCCGTAGCCAAGGGAGGCATTCTCGAGACGAACAATTTGTCGCCCGCTCTTCGCCGGCTCCGGTAACCGAATTTTGGCGGAAAGTGGAACCGACTTGATTTCGATCGATTCCATGCGGTCCAGCTGTTTTAAGCGCGACTGCACCTGACGAGCCTTCGTCGCTTTCGCGCCGAACTTCGCCGCGAAGTCGAGAATCTCTTGGCGTTTCGCTGCGGCGGTCGAAGCTTGTTTCTCGAGTTGCGCTCTCAGCAACGCCTTTTGCTCGAAGTAGTCGTCGATGTTGCCTGCGAACTTTGTCATTTCGCCGGCTTCAATTTCCAAAATGTGATCGGTCACGCGTCTTAAAAACTCGCGATCATGCGAAATTAGCAAAAAGGCACTCGGCGAATCGAGCAAGAAATTTTCAAGGACGACGAGAGTCTCGAGATCGAGGTAGTTCGTCGGTTCATCCAAAAGCATGAGGTCTGGCTTACTCGCAAGCAGATGAAGTAGCTTCGCGCGCATGCGGTAGCCACCGGAGAAGCTCGTCACTTTTTCACCGAACTTCTCGACCGGGAGACCAAATTTAGGCGCAAGTTGCTTCAGTTCCCAAATCGGCGTCGCTGTCTGCGAGGATAGGTACGACTCGATCGTCTCATTGCCCGACCAGTGATCTTCTTGCGCGAGGTAGCCGAGCCGCAAGCCATTCATGCGAATGATCTGCCCAGAATCCAACTGCTCTGACCCCGTGAGAATTTTGAACAGCGTCGTTTTGCCTGCGCCGTTTGGACCGATGACCCCGACCTTTTCACCGACGTTAATGGCGAAGGAGGCGCGATCGAATAAGGTTCTCGCGCCGAACGTTTTCACACCACTTTGCAGTTGCAACAGATTCATCGTTTCGTGTCCAGTCGAAGCTCAGTTTTCGAGGGTGCTCGTACTCATCAGTTCAAGGCCAAAGGCTTGTGCCCTGATCTTGCATTACAAATTCTCCACAGAAGGTAGACAGACAGACCGTCTTCAATCTGCGACCCTGTTGTTGTCGATCATGGAGGATCGTCATGAATAACGCTCACGATTTCACAGCCGAACCTACAGCAGATTCAAGCACCGACTCGCAAAGTTCGACGGGTCAGCCGAATCAGACTCACACGAGTACGGGCGCATCCCCTCAAAGCTTGCGTTACCTCGTCGCACATTCGACGTGTGCCATGTGCGAAACCAAACTCGAAATTCGCCACGAAATCAATAAGAACGAATGGAAGCTTAAAGAAGAAGCTCACTGTCCAAGTTGCGGTATTCGCGTTCGCAGTGCTCATCATTTGCTGCATTAAGTGGCTCTTTTCCTCGTTTCGACAATTTTCTGACGACGACCGTCAGCATTCCCTCATTTCTAGCGTCACGTTCTTGACGCTCTAGACCTGCCGTCTCACAATCGTCTCTTCCTAAAAAGTCCTGCGAGGGAGACGACGATGAAAGTTCAATTCGCTTCGATGATGTTCGGCCTGATTCTAATGGCAGGCTTGCCTGCATTCGCGGCCGACGCGAAAGACGCCTCAACGTCTAAAACTTCAACTGAAACAACTTCTGAAAAGAAGTCTGAAACGAAAACCGACGTCAAAGCGGACGCAAAATCCAAAACAGATTCAAAAGAGAAGAGCGCAGGCAAAAAAGAGTCTGCGAAAAAA
>CAJYOV010000465.1 GCA_913776405.1 Pseudobdellovibrionaceae bacterium | reverse complement strand
GGTGTTCTTTCTCTCGAACAGCGCGCGAAAGCCGAAAACCTTTGCTGGGTCATCCTCACAAAGATGGAAGACATCGCAGAAAAAGTGAACGACGACCCGGAGCTTCTCGCAAACCTCCAGGAACTTTTGTCAGACACTTACTTCTGTAACTTCTCTGTTTTCCAATCGATGCCGGATAGCTGGGCCGTTGGCCAACTCTTCCCGGTTCTTCCGATCCACCGCTTGGCTGAAGAGCCAATGCGAAAAGCGATTCTCGTCGACATGACGTGCGACTCGGACGGTAAGATCGGTCAGTTCATCGACGAAGGCAGCAAGCAAGCGATCACGAAGACAACTCTTGAAGTTCACGACTTCGTTGAAGGTCAGCCGTACTACATGGGC
This sequence comes from Pseudobdellovibrionaceae bacterium, assembly GCA_913776405.1. Lineage (GTDB taxonomy): Bacteria > Bdellovibrionota > Bdellovibrionia > Bdellovibrionales > JAMPXM01 > CAJYOV01. The sequence continues at coordinate 3,435 of CAJYOV010000465.1, read as the reverse complement.
GTTTTTCTCGTCGGCGCTTACCAAGAGATCTTGGGCGATTTGCACAACCTCTTCGGTGACACCGATGCGGTCCACATCACTGTGACAAGCTCTGGCTATACGGTTGACCACGTCGTCGAAGGCGATACGGTCACCGAAGTTCTCAGCTACGTTCAGTACAACCGCCCGGAACTGATCGAGTCGGTTCGTAAATCGGCTGAAGAGTCGATCGCAAAAGGCACAATGGCGAAAGCGGAAGCCCGCCTCCTCATGCGCCACTACGAGCAAGGCCTCTCAGGCTACACCTACCTCGAAGATCCAGAGTGATCGTCTAAGAAAGGGCCCTACGCGGGCCCTTTTTCTTGCCTGGCCTCAGAAGCCTGCGAGCACGGCAAAAGTCAGCGTCGACTGCGTACGATGCCCAACTCCGTCGACTACGAAAGCTTCTTGAGATGAAGAATCGATGCGCCCTTCAATGCGGGTCGCGAGATGCTCGCTGATCTTGTCTTCGAGAGTTAATGTGTAAGCCATTAGGTGTTGGCCGTCTGCAAAGCTGCCCGCGAGAGCTGCGTTATCTGGATCGTTGAAATACTCAACCCTTGGCGCAACTGACCACTTCTCGTTAAACGCATATTTCAGATAGCCGGCCACTGCGTAGGCTTCGCTGTGAGGAGCCGTTTGCGAGAGCTTAACCGAATAAAAGTCGGCGTTTACCGCAAGTGACAGTTTTTCGGAGAGTTTCAAACTTCCGAGCAGATCGTAGATCGCTTTTCTTGAACTTTGAGTTGGATCGGCAGCGAGAGGCTCTCTTCCTGTCAAAATGTTGAAGACAAGCGATGCCTTCTCGTTCGGATTCCACGCGACTTGCGCGCCGTAACCCTTGTCGTCGTTCGTTTCGTATCCTGAATTCCAGCCGTCAACGACTGTCGCCAAGAATGAGAATTGACCGACGCTGTAACTCGCGCGCACGCCTTGATGCCAATATGGCTGAAGATATCCGTACATGAGACTGCGTGAGTAATTCCAGTTGTCTGAAGAATCCGCGTACTCGAGTCCGACATGCGTCGCAAATCTGCCGGCTTCAAGAAGAACACCTGAATCCGTCTTGTAGCTCACGATGGCTTGCTTAAGACCGAACTGCGTTGAATCGACGGCAGTACCGGACAACAGCATCATCGAAGGCCCAAAGCCGAGATCGAGTAGAAACCCGAGATTTCCAACTTGTTTTTGAAACGAAACTCGAGCCAGCGCGAGTTGCAAACTGTCATGACTGACATCGAACGCACGATATTGATTCTGTGAATTTGGCAATGCACCTGGATTTGGTACGCCCACAGTGGATGGACTGCTGAAGTTATACTGGTAATAAAAATCGGTACTGCCCTTGATATTCCAATCTGACGTTGCGGACTGATCGCCTGCTGCTGCGGATGACAAGTAGAACAGCGCGCTCGACAAAGCCATAAACTTTAGAAATTTCATCGTTGAGAACCTCCGAAATCAGGGCTCGGCAATTAGTTGGCCGAACTTTGATGACGATTTCTTCTTCGAGGTTCACGGATGGAGGACTCAATTTAGCTATCAAAAGAGCCGAGTCGTATCGGCAGAAACACGATCAAACTGTTGGTAAGGTAATGTGAAATGCTTTCCTTACAGAAGAAGATGCAACTGCTCTTAGTCACGATTGGCCTCATCGGTTTGACCTTTGTTGGCGCTTTCTCTTTACACAGCATCGGGCTCGCTACTAGCAGCAAAAAGCAACTGATCGAAAGTTCGGTGGTATCGATCGCTGACAAGGTCGATCGAAACCTCTTCGAGCGCTACGGTGACGTTCAAGCCTTCGCCTTAAGTGAACCAGCTGTTAGCATCGATCCGAAGCGCATCACCGATTTCATGAACAGCATGATGGGAACATACGCGCCAATCTACGATGCGATGCTCGTTCTCGATCTTAATGGCAATGTCATAGCGACAAACACAGTCAGCAAATCTGCAGAACCTCTGAATAACGGGCCTTTGATTCACCAGAATTACAAAGAAGAAAACTGGTTCAAAGAAGCCGCTAGCGGTCGCATAAAACCCGCTCAGTCCTTTTACACAGACGCTTACTTGGATACTGCGGTAAGAGACTTCGCTCGAACTGACGGATACGTAATGACGTTTTCAGCTCCTATTCGTCGAAAAGACACCGGGCAAATCATCGCTGTCTGGGCAAATCGCATGAGTTGGAAAGACGTCGTCGTTGCTTTGATCGCCGAAGAAACAAAAAAACTTCTGAGCGATCGCATCTCGCAGACTCGACTTAATCTCACGTCCAGATCGGGCGCGGACTTGTTACATGGCAGTTCTGAATCCTTAAAAACAGCGGATGTTCTGGACGCCACGTCAACATCCAAAGGGTACTCATCGTATCCAGGCGCGAATTGGACGTATCAGCTGCAGGTGCCGAAAAAAGATCATGTTCTTTCTTACGTCATCGCTATGATCGTGATCTCGGTCATCGTTATGCTCGTCGTAAATATCTGCGGCGGTCTCATGATCAGGTCGGTGGTTCGTAAGCTCGACGGCGCCATCGTCCATCTCTCGAGCGGCTCTCAACAAGTCTCTTCGACCTCGGGAGACCTCAATGGTTCAGCTACATCTCTGGCTCAAGCCTCGACGGAGCAAGCATCGGCTCTGCAACAAACTGCAGCTTCGATTGAGGAAATCAGCGCGATGATCAAAAAAAGTTCTGCTAACGCAGGACTCTCGAAAGAGGCTGCTATTGATACCGTGGCACTTGTCCAACGAGGGAAACAGGCCGTGGAACAGATGACCACGTCCGTGAATGACATCAGTTTGAACAGCGTCGACATGTTCAATGAAATGAAAGAAAGCAACAAGCGACTAACAGAAATCGTGACGCTCATTGGTGAGATTGAGTCAAAGACGAAAATTATTAACGACATCGTCTTTCAGACAAAGCTTCTTTCATTCAATGCCTCGGTTGAGGCCGCAAGAGCCGGAGAGCACGGAAAAGGATTCGCAGTCGTAGCAGAAGAGATAGGCGACTTGGCAGAGCTGAGCGGCCGCTCATCACGCGAAATTTCCGAGATTCTCAGCACCAGCGCTACGACCGTTGACTCTATCGTGACCGAAACTCAACGGATGGCTGAAAAACTCTTAGAAAGAAGTAAGCTGAAAATCGACTCGGGTCTTAAAACCGCTAATGACTGTGAAAGTCTTCTCACAGAGGTCGTTCACAGGGTCGAACAACTCCAACAAATGGTAGAAGAAATCGCAACGGCAACTGACGAACAAGCGCAAGGCGTTGCGGAAATCACGCGGGCAATGGCGGATCTCGATCGCGTAACTCACTCAAACGCATCGACATCGCAAGATGTCTCCAAGTACGCAGGTGGGCTGCATGAGGAGTCTGAGCACCTGCACGGAGTTGTTGGCGAGCTGATGTTGATC
>CAJYOV010000464.1 GCA_913776405.1 Pseudobdellovibrionaceae bacterium | reverse complement strand
CCGACACCGTGGCTCCCTAGGTTTTCAATCACAGTGAATCCGTTTAACACAGCTTCACGTTCAATCGCGTGACCGATGCGGTTGATCTTCGCACCCGCTCGAGCTTCAAGCATCGCGGCTTCAAGTGCACGTTTCGCCGTCTCACAAATCTGCTGATGGATTCTTTTCTCAGGAGGAATGATGGCCGAGCCACCTGTGTCAGCGAAGTAACCGTCGAGCTCAGCCGAAACATCGATGTTAACGAGATCGCCCGCCTTCAAAACTTTGAAACCCGGTACGCCGTGCGCCGCCTCTTCGTTCACGCTAATACATGTAAAGCCAGGAAAGTTGTAAACGAGCTTCGGAGCCGACTTTGCACCATGCGCAGCGAGAAACTCCCCGCCAATTGCGTCGAGCTCTGCGGTCGTCATCCCGGGCTCAAGCTTCGATTGCATGAGCTGAAGACAACGAGCGACGATTTTTCCGATCTTGCGAAGGCCAATGAGATCTTGTTCTGAATTGATCGACATAGGCTCATTTTACTTGAAACCAGCCCAATCCGCTAACCAATTGCTTGAACGCCGGTCATCTATTCCATTTCAGAATGTTTGATATGAATTCTATCTGCTTTTCGTATGCTCGAATCGTGAGTAACTTCCGCCTCGTCAACTGCAGCGCCTCGGGATGGCTCTGCACACTCAAGAACTAACAAAGGATCAAAAATGAAAGCTCTACTCACTCACTCGGTTCTCGCTCTTGCACTCGGATTCGCAATCACAGCAGTTGGCGCATCAGCGCACGCAGGCTCGGCTCAAGCCGAAATCGACTGCACGTCGGCAAGCGGCAAAACGAAGATTCAATCGGTCTTCCCAGGTGACACGTCAGAAGCGAACCTTCTTTTCTCGATCGAAGGCAAGACGCTTGCGTACGAAAATATCGACAATAAAGAGTTCCGCGACATGAACGGAAACCGCTTCGGCCAAGAATTTGAAGGCGCTGCGATCGTCGACATTGAGGCGAATGACTTTTTACCGAAAGCCTTCTCGCTCAAAGTTTTGAAAGCCGGCGCGGTCGTTCTGCAGATGAAGGCGATGCCTGAGACGATCAAAATCAAAAAATCGCACTACGGTCAGAGCGGCAAATTCTCAGCTAAAGTTCAAGGCGTTGACCCACGTCACGGCGGTCCAAGCAAGCTCATCATCGTCAACTGCGCTTACCGCTACGAGATCTAACGAGAGGCCTTTACGATGATCTCGCGAGCATCCGTGCGACCGAGATCGTCGACGACCCGAACGACATGCCGCCCGACTCTGGGTGCCCATAAAAACGGTTTTTCTAAGTTCGACTTGCCCACGTATTCGGCCCCGACGAACCAATGAAGCACATGCGCGTCGCCATCTGCAACGGCTGCAAACGGGATTCGGTCTTCGTTTGCGACCTCACGACTTTCTTTGACCCGATAGGCGTAGGTCACTTCTTTGCGCGGCGATGTGATCGTGGGCTTCAGCCCTAAAACTTCCGTCGATGTCTTTTCACAGTCTGGACTGAAAGCAGGCGGCGTCTTTCTCGGAACGCCGGCGACCCTGAAAACCGAGAGCAAGTCCGATGGCCAAAACTCGAAAACAGCTTTCGATGAAGGCTCAGTCACACCTTCGCACAAACGAAGCCCTGTTCGCTTCGACACTTCGATTTCACGGTGAACGTTGCATTTTGCGATCGGCGATTTGCCAGGGATGAACCAGGTTTCAATGCCATGTTTGCAGTACTCATTCGGAAAGAAGCCTGAGACGGCGCAAACGCTCACCTTCTTCACGTTCAAATCTCGGGTCGAGAGCCAAGCGGTTGAGACCGAGGTTCGCGATTTCAAACCGTCGACCAATGTGAAGAATAAGGGAGCCGCGAGGTCTCGCCCGATGAGCGCTGGGTTTTCGTCGCCATTAAAGTTCCCAAGCCACACGCCGATCGCATAAGGGCCAACGATCCCGAAGGTCCAAGCATCGCGGAAGCCGTGCGACGTTCCAGTCTTCCAAGCAACAGGTTGTGAATCGCGCAGCAGCCCATCGACAAAGCGCTGATCGTCTCGCGGGTTTTGCCTCAACATATCTAGAACAAGGAAGGAAGCTTCAGGTGACAAGAGCCTTG
>CAJYOV010000463.1 GCA_913776405.1 Pseudobdellovibrionaceae bacterium | reverse complement strand
TTTGCCATCGCGAAGGAAATAAGACTCCCACTCCTTCTTGACATCATCGAGAGTCGACTTCCCGAGATTTACGCGAACGTTCTTCGCGTATGTCGTGATGTCCGATGGGAAGCCGAGAGTCATCATCAGAGCCGACACAGTCGGATCCGCATGCATTTCGGAACCGAACTTCATCTTAAATTTTTGCTTCTTTCCGTCGGCACCTTCGATGAAGACGTCCATCTTAGGCTTCGTGGAAGAGAGCTTCATGCCGTCGTACTGATAGGTGTTCGAGGCAGAGAAGCCTTTAAAGCCCGCATACATCTCGAGGGTTTTCCCAGACGCAGCTTTTTCAACGTCCGCCGCCGCGATCGACTTCGGCTTGACCCAGAAATCGCTGGTAGGGCCTGGGCCGTAGGCTGAGAGATCCGCACCTTGGCTCTTCAGCTTTGCGATGTCCTCGACCGAAAGGTAGGAGCGAGATTTCGGATCGTAAAGGTTTGAAGCTTCCTCAGACGCAGAAGAGCTTTTCGCAACCTTCCATGTCCCGAGGGTGTGCTTTGCGTACGAAAGAAATTTCGGAAGCGGAGCTAAGTCGTCATCGATGCGAATCGCACCTTCAAGGTCGAGCGCTCTTTGAATGAGAGTCGCTTGTTCGCCCGCCTCTTTCGAGGATTTTAGAGCTTGAAGTGAATCGATCGCGAGGCTTAGCGCGATGACGGCCTCTTCCTTCTTCAGGTCCTTTTCGTCCTTCGTTTTGCCTTTGGCCGCAGCCTTACCCTCGATCAGGTCCCGGACTTGTGAGCGCTTCGCACTCAGGCGTTCAAGGTAGGCATCGACCTTTTTCTGCGACAGCTGGCCGTTCTCATAGAACACTTGAGCCATTTGCGCTTCGAAGGCCTTGGAGTAAGGGTGAGCTTTCGCTTGCGCAGCCGAACCAGAGACGAGCGGCGCGACGAACGCGGAGACGACAAACAACGATGTGAGGAGGCGAGTGTATGACATGGGGTGATCGCGATTGCGACTCCCATGCCGACGGCTTTGCCCGCCCGCATGCGATCTGATTCGATTTGACCGATTACTCTAGCGATTCGCTTTGTAAGAGAACGTTAGGAAACAGTCATCGTTTCAATGTTGCGATCTCTAAAAGAAATTCTACCGGCGGCGTGCATCCCGTTGAAAAGTGGGCGAATTCCAAGCGACCTTTGTTGGAATTTTCGTTGCGGCTGTGGTCGTGGTCCTTGGGTACATTCGAGTTGCTGCTTTGGCCGCGACTTTTGAAGTTTTCACGGGTTGTCGGTTGAACGTCAATTTCGCTGGGCGCGTCTGGCGGGGTGAGCGAATCACGAGGCTATTGCGGATCTCTGTCGGTGGATTGACCGCACTTGGGCCGTATCGCTGAATGAAATCCTGCCCGATACGCTCGGCATAAGCACTTTGCTCAGGCGTGGCTGAGCCCTCGTAAATCATAACATCGCTTTTAGCTCTTACGCGAACTGTGGCGATGCCGATGCGGGTCTCGACGGCCTTCGCGAACGCTCGCTGGTGATTCACACGGTACGTGTAGGTGCCGTGAACCAAGATAAAGAGGAACACCCACGCCGTGACTCCGAAGATCATTTTGAGCGGTACGCTCAGGCTTTCCCAGTAATCTCGGATCATCGAACGCTCCCTTCAGCTCCGTGTTCGTCCCAGTGTTTGCCCTCAAGGACAAATCAACTTCTAGAAGTCAGGTGCCTAACAGTTCGACGGCTCAAAGGGGCTACTTTCGATGTGCTGCCGTCTCCTAAATTGATGTGCAAACACGAGCCCAAGTGGCCCAAAAAGCCATTATTCATATTACGAATAGTAACGTGCTTTTAAGGAAGAAGACTTCGTGTCCGGAATGCGGATAAAACGTCCGCCTGGGGCATTGAAGGCAGCGGGGGCACTAAATGAAAGTATCGGTCTTGACCAACGTACTCACGACACTCGTCGTTCTCATCGCAACCGCGATGCCGGCTGAAGCCCGTCTTGAAGTTCTCTTCCACCCGACTGACCCAACTCTCGAAAAAGTCGCTGACTGGATCCGCTCAGCAGACAAAACGATTGATATCGCGATGTACAGCATGGAGACCACGCCTGGATCGCCAGTCATCAAGATGCTGATGGATCCAAGCGTTCAGACTCGTTTGAAATCGGGCGCCTTGAGCATCCGCATGGTTTTTGAGGGCTACGGCAAGCCTGCCGACAATGAGAAGCGTATGATGGATCTCGAAGCCCTTGGCATCGATGTCCGCACTCTAAAATCCGGCAAGAAGGTTCACCATAAGTTTGCGGTCATCGATTCCGGCACAGCGCGAGCTCGCGTGATCACTGGCAGCGCTAACTGGTCGATGAGCTCGTACCGGGGTTACGACGAGAACATGCTGTTTCTCGAAAACGAGCCTGAAGCCAACTTCAGCTTCGAGTCGGAATTTGAACGCCTTTGGGCTTCGAGCAACGAAGTTGGCCAAACACAGGCGCACGCCCCGCGCGCACTCCCGGACGTAGCTTCCGCGCCTGATCGTTTGGATGTCTTCTTCAACTCACCCCGGATCCTCGAGAAGGACACAAGCCCCGATCACGTGCTGACGAATCAGCTGGTGCGACTCATCGACAACGCGAAGTCGGAGCTTTTGATCGCAACCACGCGCGTACGCCTTGAGCCCGTTATGGCTTCGTTGAAAGCAGCTGCAGCGCGCGGGGTGAAAATCAAGATCTTGATTAGCCAAGATGACTACCGAGATCTTTGGAAGCGTGCAGACGCTCTTTTAAATCAGCCGAACCTCGAGCTCCGTATTAAGTTCTACAACTTAAAGCCCAGCCAATACATCACGTACCAAATGCACAACAAGTTCATGATCGTCGACCGTCAAACAGTCGAAACAGGCTCGTTCAACTGGTCGGAATCGAGCGAAGACTCACACATCGAGAATGTGGTTGAACTTAAAGGGCCAGCGGCAAGCGAAGTGCTGCCTTCGTACACGAGCCGTTTCGAAATGATGTGGGACCGCGGTCGCGCGGACTTACCTGCGCTAAGAGCGTCACTTCAAGAAAAGAAATCTCAAGGTCAGTTGCCTGAATGCGGATTTAAACCGACCAGCCTCAGTTACGATGAAGTCCGCGAGCTCCTGAAGCTCGCACCAAAATGCGGGTCAGCGACGCCGATGCCTCAACCTGAACCGACGCCTGCGCCAGACGAAGGCGAATAAAAAAAGCCCACGAAACATCTCGTGGGCTTTTTCGTTTTTAGAACCAGCTATCGAACATGTTGTAAAGGTCGAGGGCCGTTTGCGGCTTCACCATGATGTACTCACTGCGAGGATCGCTGCGACGATGACCGACTTCGCCGATCAGTGGCTTCTCGCCTAAGAGAGCGACGTTACCATCACCCATCGTTGTGACTACGTGGCGGCCGTAGATGTTCTCGCCACCTGCAACGAGTGATAACGCTGCGAGGAGACGCGGCTCATAAAACGGACCACGTGAATAAACCGCTTCACGGAACAGGTTACCGACGCGCTCAAACAGCTTCTGCTCAGTCTTCGCTTTCTCGATTTTTTCGAGCTGCTTTAAGACTTTGAGACCGCGACCGATGAGAACCGCAGTTGCGTCGTCGACGCCGTTCGCCGACATCGAAGCCTGAAGGCTGCCCGCTCCACGACCCGTTGGCGCTCTCATGACTTGCTTGTACGTCTGAACAAGTGCAGTCATCTTTGTCGTCGAAAGACCGCTTGTCTTGGCGACGGCAGCCCAGAATTGAGCGTCAGTCATCGCCATGACACGGCTGACACCTTCCGCGTAGAACGTGGTTTCCGACTCCGTCGCGGTCTTGCCCCACTTGCCGTTAACCGAGTAACCCAATTCTGGATCAAAATCGATCACGCGCGAACCGTCGAGCGATAAGCCGTTGATGAAACGCAAGTAGCCTTTCGAGAGTTCTTTATCTTTGGTGTTCGAGTCGAGTCCGACGGCCTTCACCGTAACAAGACGCGAACCTTCGCGGTCGCCGTCGCCAGAAACTTCAACGCGAACCGAATGCGTCTCTTTCCTATCGAGGAACGAGAACGATTTTGTTTTTGTCGAGCGCAACTGAAGTGCGTCGCGAGTCGAATCACCTTCGGTCAATGTAATGTGATCGAAGTCGGTTTCTGATTTTCCTTTGAAGAGAATCAGATTCCAGCCTTTTGTACGCGACTTGAATTCGCGATCCATCGAAAGCTTCTTTTCGGCCTTGGCAAAAGGCTCGAAGTTGCCACTCGCAACCGCTGCCGCGATCTGATCACGAACGCCCGTGCCCTTATCGAACGTCGATCGGTCAATGAGAACCGCCGCGCCTTCGGAAGCCCCTTGTGCCGAAGCCATGTTCAAGAGTGGCAAACGAATGATACCCAAAGAGAGGAAGGCTTCTTTGATGATCTGGTTGTACTTCGCGTTGTCGCGGTACAAGAGTACTTGTTTTTCATCACGCGCATCGAGGATGGCACGACCCAAGAAAACGCGGTCGCGACCGATACGGAACCCTGGCGCTAGAGTAATCGTCGGGTCACGTAACTCGACGCCTTCGCCGTGTGAAATGAACGTTTCTGTCTTCATGACATACTTCGAAGGCACTTTGCCTTTTCTCAAACGATCTGGAAGTGCCAGGTCGACGATGAAGCCATTTTTATTTTTGCCTTCGTCGATCGTGCGCACTCCGTAAGCGAGCGAATAACGTTTCGTCAAAACGACGTCTTTATAGATACCGTAAGCGGCCCCGAGACGGATACCGACCTCGAATTCGTCTTTCACGATGTAGAGATCGTTCGGTGAAGTCGGATCTGGGTTCTTCTCGACTGTGCGTGGCGCGCTCCCGATCAACTCGACAACGGGACCAAGCTTAAGTTTATCGCCTGGATTAAAGCGAGCTGGCGCAAGACGCACGCGCGCACCGCCGCCGGCGGCACCACGAGCGATATCCATCGCCGCATCCCATGCAACACGACCAACACCCGAGATGAGAGAATCAAAATCGTACTCGAAGCCCGCTTGGAATGAGCCATCGTTCAAAAGCGATGGGCCGCACGCTTCGGCCATTTTCATCGTAGATGTCTGCGGTGCGATCAACTGAATCGTTGAACCATCAGCTTGCTTCTCGCCAACCAAACCGAAGGCTTGAACGAGATCGTTTCGGCGAGAAATGGCTTTCTCTACGTACGTGTCTTGAACGCATGACGGCCATCCGCCTAGTTCAAACGCGGTCGCGATTTGTTCGCGCGTCAATTGCGCGATCAAACGCGAGCCCCACTTCATATCAGCGTATGTCATCTTATTTTTAAGAGGCGAAGGCGTAAACGACTTGAACGTGAACTTGATCTCGCTTGCGGTTTTG
>CAJYOV010000462.1 GCA_913776405.1 Pseudobdellovibrionaceae bacterium | reverse complement strand
ACACCCAAGATGGGTCCCGCAGAAGCCATCATGCTGCCTGCTGTTGCGAATGAAGTCGATGTATGCGCTGACGGGAACGAGGCATTGAAAGAAGATTCTTTCTGCGAGAACGCTGGCGGGCGATCACGCTCGATGATCATTTTAAGAAGGCCCGTGTAGGCGAACGTCGCAAAGAGAGCTTCGGCGTGGCTTTGACCAGCACCCAGCACCCGATCACTTCCGAGAGCCCAGCCGGCGCCAAGCGTTAGCAGCGCAATCGCGGCACCGGGTGCGCCCGTACCCATGATGTCGCCGACGCTGTCGGGAAATTCTTCTTTCTCTTTTTTTGCGTAGTAACGATAAACGTCTTGGTCGTATTTGAACGCCACAAGAGTTGCGACGCTGCCTCCAAGCCAAATCCACTTGTTCGAATCAGTGAACGCATCGCCTGTACCGACTAGAAAATGAGAACCTAAACCAGCCTGGCTGCGACTCGGTCCAAGAACACACAAAAGAACAAACAGGATAGCGCACAACGAGAGGATCAACTTTTTCACGGAGCGTCCTTTTGAAGCCAGTAACGGCAGCCTTGAGCTTCTAAAAATGCTTTCGGGTCGTCTTGAAGGAAACTGAGAGTCGCTAAGACGCCCGCATTTGTGCATGTCGAACTCAAAACAGAGATAGACGTGTATGGGCTTTCGACGGCCCAGCCGGTCTTGGGATTCAGAATGTGAGAATAGATCTTCGATCCGACTTTTAGATAACGCCGCTGATCGCCGCTCGTCGCAATGCCACCCGATTTAAATTCGACGACGTTTGCTGTGCCCTCGATGCCGACACGCCACTCACCCGCTGAAGGCGCTCTCTTTGCAGCAAGGTCGCCACCGAAATTCAAAAGGCACGGTACGGTCGTGATCGAGCTCACAAGATCTAGGCATCGATCGACAGCGTACTCTTTACCGATTCCGCCGAAGTCGATTTGCATGCCTTCGGGAAGTGTCAGAAACGGAGCGTTCCACGTTAATTTCTCGAAACCGATGAGCGGTAAAAGACGCGCAATCTCTCTTTGTTTCGGAACCGGATCGTCGGGTGTTTTGAACGACCAAACCCGTCGCAGCACCCCACTCGTGATATCGAGAAGGCCATCGCTAAGCTCGTAGCACGTTTTTGCGAACTCGATTAGGGCCGCTGTTTCCGAATCGACCTCGACGCGCGCGCCACCAGATCGTTGCAGAACAGCCAGGACACCTTGATCGTTATAACGACTGAATTTCGTTTCGATCCGCTTTGCCTCCTTCACGACAGCGGCCTCAACCGTATTCATGAGAATTGGATCCTCAGTTTCGAGGAGAATCTCACACGGTGAGGCCATGCAGTTAAAGACGCGCTTTAACATGTGTTTAGAATCCGAAGATCATCTTCAAAATCAGCGCTTTCACCGATGGCGCGATCGTGTACTGAGCGAGTGAACCGAAGGCTCCGAGATTAGAATCCGGTGTTTGCTGATAATACTGAAGATGGAATGTTAAATCGTTTTTGCCTTCGCCAATTTTCTTGCCGATTTTCGCGCCCACAGTGATTGCGTCCATGTCGCCTAAGCGATAATCCGCACTGGCGTAAGATGGAAGCGCCTCACCTTGAATGAGAAACGGGCGATAGAAGTCAGCCTTCGACTGGAGGTAGTATCGAACGTCAAGACCTGCATGCCATTTCGGTCCGAGCGGCAGATCGTAATCGACGCCGAACGTATGGCTATGCACGTGCCAGCTGTCCCAAAAATAGCGGTACGAACCGGATAAAATACCGAGCTTAAGCAGATGGTATTTTGCACCAACATACAGACTGTTCTTCGTGCGCGCATCGGGACGCTTCTCGTAATAGTAGACGCCCGTCGAATCGCCTGCGTTCACATTCGCTTCTGGCAAAACTTCGCTCAATAATTTGTACGGGTCCGTCATGTAGCCGTGCGAACTTCCGATTGAATAATTCGCCTGGACGATGAGTCTGCGTGACATGACTTGCGAAAGACCAATCAAAAAGTCTTGTACAGTTTTTCCGAGCGCTTTGTCTGCCGGGAGTTTCGCGTTCATTGTATCGAAGCCCTGAGGCGCCCCGCCTACTGGATCAGAAACGTCGAGCTCAAGTGACGCTCCCAACGAGAGCTTCGTGTTTTTTGAATTGAGATACCGCGAAACCGTGCTGCTGAGAGTGAGGGAGCGGTAATCGTATTCGCTTGATACGCCACCACCGACTGTAAACTCATACTTCTCGCCGAGCGGCTGAAACCAACCCGTCGAGTAAGCGATACGCGTATCGTGAAAAGACCCATCGACGGGAACTTGGCCGGCCGGGGCGCTGTAAGTGCTGTTGCCAGATGGACCGGTAAATGTTTGAGCATTTCTTGATGGCGTAGCGCCGTTTGGCGACGCACCCGTCAAGCTGTCGAGTGTGAGATGATTCGACCAGGTCTTTCCGCCGTCAAACATTGCGACTAAATTTACGCTCGGCTCAAAGGCCGATACTCGGTTCGTTTCTTTGTAGTAAAGAAGACCGACTTCGCCGTTAAACTTCGCCCAGCCCTTGAGAGCTGAGTACGTTCTGGAGAAAAAGTCCGAAGGGGGCTGATCCCAAACGGCAGGCTTTTGCGCGCTATCGTTAGACGGAACTGGCGGCTCGGTCGGCACCGATTCCTCTGCGTGCGCGAAAGATCCAACCGCTAAGAGCGTAGCTGTCGCCGCACTGAGTGCGATTTTAAGAGACTTCTTCGGCTCTGTTTTCTTTTCTGCTTTTTGAGGAGTTAGTTGCATCCGCAACCTCCACCGCTAAAGCCGCTGCCCCCACTTGAGGCTTCTTTGCTGAAATAGATGTGATCATCCCATCCAGATTCAAGCGACGCACCGAACGTCATTCCCGGTTGCGCTAGTAGATCGCGGTCCCAGGGCTTTACACCCATCGATGAGCAACCTGAAGCGAGCGTCAGAATGGAAGTTGCCAAAACGAGCAGATCAGGACACTCGAACCAACAATTACGTCTGCGTCACGAACCAGTACGAGCAGAAGAAGATCATCGACGTGTATTCCAAGGGGTGTCCCGCGGGTACGCGCCAAGTTAGTAGCGACGGGCCACGCTGCGAACGAACAGAGACAGTGATGGCCGCGCAGAAAAAGCCATGTGCTCTAGGAATGGTGCCAATCAAGCAAGACGCGGAAGGGTCTTACCTTTGCGCCACACCAAATTCGTTTGCGAGACTCCCATTAGGAGCGAAGCATAACTTGCGCGCTTCGACCTACATGCCCTTTGTTTCAAGACCAAGCCTCATAGCGAAAGTTCTCGGTCCCGGACTCAAAGCTTACTTTCAATCAACAGGGCCTTCATTTGAGGCAATCGTCGCTCAAGAGCGCGCTCGCGACCGGAAAACCGAAGCGTCGCAAAAGCCTTGGGGCCCTTGGGAATCGCCGATCGAGCACTGTCCTTCGCTAGGACCTGATAACGAATACATCGATAAAGCTCCGCCTGAATACGCGATGTCGGTACGTGCGCGCTGTGCAGCGTTCGCGCAAGGAAAACCACTTCCGCCACTTGTGAAACAACAGCTTAAAAAGAACCGACCGGTCGTCGTCGCATCGAAACCCTCGTCGAAGACCGCGCGTGTTCGTACTCAAGCGCCAGTGCCGTCGGCACGCATCCAGCTTACGCCGTCGGGTGAAGCCGATTGGGAATCCGCGTCCGGTGAGACGGGTGCGGGCACTCCGGTCGCCGCGTCTTCAGAAGAAGTGACTGAAGTACGGTCGCCAGAACTACGAACGTGCGAGCCGAAAGCTCAGGTGACATGTGATGCTGACGCCATCGAAGACGCTCGCCGAAGATACGTTTCAGACTCCAATCCTGATTGCATTTATGCGGGCTCAGTTGTCGGCTACGAAGGCGGCGTGAAGCGGTCGTTCAAATGCGAACCGCCGCGATCCTTCTGTTTCGGTTCGAGTTCGTGCCGGAGTGACTCAGGCGAAGCGATGTCGCCCGCATTCTCTTGCGGCATGAAGGGCGTGCTCTGCAATCCGCTTCTGTTCGGCGTTCAGTCTGACGGAAAAACGCCGTTCTGTGTCGATCGGACAGCGAACGCGACATTGTCGTGCGAAGCTCGATCGTCTGAAGATCCTGAGGCAGTTCAGATCCTGGACAGCGAACACGCCGGCGTCCGTGAAGCTTGGGATGAGTTTGCCGGTCGTCTGAATCAGCTCTGTGAAGGTAACGCGACCGCGAAGACCCTCCACTGTGAAGAGTGTCAGGTGATTAGAGAGCGTCTCTTCAAGTTAAACGCTGCCGCGCGGGACGTTGAGACCTGTGGTGCCGCACTCAAGTTTGAAGAGTTAAATCGCTCACCGAAAACTTCAGCGCCTTCAAAAAAGAAGCCCGCGTCCTCTTCAGGCGCAGGCTCTAATTCTTAACCGCTCGCTAAACGACCAGATTACATCTTGCCGAGTGCGCCGGAGTTTTTCTCTGTGACGATCTTTTGAGTCTCTGCGCGCAACGACATAAACTCAACGAGCATATCCATGTTTTGTTCAGGTGTTGCCTTTTCGCGGATCATCGGGAAGAGATCGTCCTCTTCCTCTTTTAAGTGATGCTCAAGAATTTCCGCGAGCACGTTGCAGTGGGCGCCCCAGATCAGTGGGTCTGTTTCGCTTTCAATTCGCTCGATCAAATCGTCGCAAACGCGGTGCTCAACGAAACCTTCTTCGACCTTTACGTGAAGTTCGCGGCCCGTGAACTTCATCGACTCTTTGTAGACGGCTTGTTCTTCAGCGACGCTGTGAGATTTGAGTAAATCCACGAACTGAGAGTAGGCACGGCGGCGAACAGACATGTCTTCGCTCGTATCTTTCAAAGTGCCGATGAACTCCCGAAGGCTATCGTGGTCATTCTTTAAGGCCGCAACGACGTCGGCTGGTTCAGCGCCTATCATAGAGCGCACAGATGAAAGAACCGTATTTTGAATCGAATTGAGTTTTGACATGGTTTACCTCGCTCGCTCGAAAATAACAGCTCGCTCCCAAGACGGAAGCTTGCGAGGCATTTTGTAGCCAAATCTTGGCAAACCAGCGCTATTTTGATTCGCGCGGTACCGATTTCCACCAAGGTTTTGTGACATAGGCGTCGTTGACCACCACGATTTCACCAAGAGTCGGCGCGATTAGCTGAAGTCTTCTCTCGTTAGAAGCAGCTTCGAGCTTTTCGATCGGTTCAAACCAGGGGTGCTCCGAGAGCGCCAGCATGCCCCAATGGATTGGGAAGTAGCGCTTCGCTTTCAGATCCTGAAAGGCTTGAACGGATTCGTGCGGAAAGAGGTGAGCGCCCGGCCACTTCTCGTTGTACTGACCGCTCTCGACGAATGCGACATCGAAGGGCCCAAGCTTCTCACCGATGGTTTGGAAGTGAGTGTCGTAGCCTGAATCAGCGCTAAAGAAAATCTTTTGCGCTCGACCCTGCAGAACGAACGAACTCCAGAGCGTTTTGTTGCGGGTCAGACTGCGCCCTGAGAAATGCTGACGGCGTAAACGTCAGTTTCAGTGAACCCAAGTTAGTTTCTTCACCAGTCGAGCTCTGTCACGCGCGCTGCTGGGATCCCCAGCTTTCAAGATGTGACCCAACTCCAAGTGAGGTTACGATCTGCGTGTCGCGTTTCGCGAACTCTTTCATCGTGTCTCGATCTAGGTGATCGTAGTGATCGTGCGTGATGATGACGTAATCGATTTTCGGAAGGTCTTCGGGTTTGACCAGCGACTCTTGAAAGCGCTTCACCGTGAAGCCGAAGGGCCCAAGCGAGTTCGAGAGAATGGGATCGACCAGAATGAGCTTGCCATCGAAGTTCAAAAGAACGGTCGAGTGGCCGAACCACATCGCTTTCAATTCGTCCGAAGGCTTTATAAACGCGTCGAAGTCAGGTTTGACCTCAGGTAGCTTCGCTATCGGGTGATGATCGTCGATGTGCCCGAAGAGCCGACTGAAGAAAAACGAAATGAACTTTGTGGCTTTCGCTTGTGTCTCTTCGAGATAGCGAGGGCGCCTATTTTGGAAGACGCGCTCTTTTTGATTGAACTGTGCTGAACCTTCGTAACGTTTCAAGCGGTCTTCGTCAGGGGCAGAACCGAACGACGAGCAACCCGTAGTAAAGAACATCGACGCAATAAGAGCGAGAGACACCGTATGAGGCATATGCCTAATTTAAAGCCCTTTTCAAAGGAGTCAAAAGCGCGATCAAGTCTTTTCGAGTGACCGGCTTGGAAAGGAAGTCGTCAAAGCCAGCATCGAGACATCGGAGGCGCTCTTCGCGCATTGCGTGCGCTGTCAGGGCGTAGACACGGCCCTTGTAACCTTGTCCGCGCAGTTTGCGCACGGCCGTAAGCCCATCCATGACAGGCATTTGAACGTCCATGAGCACGACGTCGTAATCTTTTGCGAGTGCCATTTCAACACCTTGAGCACCATCGGATGCAATATCCGTATTGGCTCCAGATCGACCGAGATAGATTGAGATCAAAGCTTGGTTATCGAGCGAATCTTCGACGAGGAGAACGCGCATGTGTGCGAGCTCGCCAGTAGCGGCAACGCTCTTAGGAGGTACCGTTTCAAAACCGAGCCCTTTCACGAACTCCACGTTTGGATCAGTCTCAACTTTCATTTCGACGTGGAAGACACTGCCCTTATCAGGCTCCGAGCGAAGGAGTTCAAACTTGCCACCGAGCGCTTCGGCCAAGTTCCGAGTCAATACTAAACCAAGACCTGTGCCGCCGTACTTTCGCGTGATCGAGGAGTCGGCCTGCGAAAAAGGTTGAAACAGATGGGTCGCCTCTTCAGTCGAGATGCCCCGGCCCGTATCTTCAATTTCAAAGATCAGTCTGTCGTTCTCGAAACAGCACCGGACCTCAACCTGGCCGCGGTCCGTGAATTTCACGGCGTTGCCGACAACGTTCATGAGAATCTGGCGCAACCGAGTCGGGTCTGAATTTACGATTTTTGGAAGTGGCGTGATCGCGCGTGATGAGAAGCCGATGCCTTTCTCGCGAGCTTTCAGGCCCATCGAAGACGAAAAATCCGAGAGCAGTTCTGGCAATGAGAAATCGATGTGTTCGACAGAGAGTTTGCCCGCTTCAACCTTTGAGAGGTCGAGAATGTCGTCGATGATGCGAAGGAGCTGGCTCGAATTCCGCTCAATGACATCGACAAAGCCGTTGAGTTGCTCTTGCGGCAAAGACGGGTCTTTCAGCAAGCTTGCGAAGCCCATGATTGCACCGAGTGGCGTGCGAATCTCATGACTCATGTTCGCTAAGAATTGTGACTTTGTTTGGTTCGCCGCTTCGGCGGCTATGCGAGCCAGTTCGATTTCTTTTCGCGAGACGACGGCTTCAGTCACGTCAATGGCATGATCGTAGACGCCGTAAGCGCGCCCTCGTTCGTCGCGAAGAGGGATGTAGCTGAAGTTGTAGTAGTGATCTTTCAACGTGCCATCGGGTTCTGCAATTTTAGCGACGACTTCAGAACCGGTGAAGACTTCGCCCGTTCTCATCACTTTGTGCAGAAGCTCGTCAAAGCCTTGGCCGCGGAGTTCTGGGACCGCATCAAGCAGAGGTAGGCCTTCGAGCTTTCGACCGCGAAAAATTTCTTGATACTTGGGGTTTACGCGCTCAAAGACGAGTTCCTCGCCAATCCAGGTTGTCATCGCGGCTGGCGACTCCCTGAAAATTTGATCGAGTTGAAAACGCTCTTTGGCGAGTTTCTCTGCGGCAAACTTCCGTTCGGAAATGTCGATCGTCGTTCCCGTGAAACGTACTGACTTTCCGCTTCTATCTTTGAGAGTGGCGCCTTTGGCTTCGATCCATCGAACATTGCCGTCTTTGTGCTTAACTCGATACTCGATGTGATAATCGCCGGCATCTCTAATCGCATCGTTGACGGCTTTAAGTACCCGGTCGCGATCCTCGTCGTAAATGATTGCTAGGCCCGCTTCGAGGGTGCCGCCGAATTCGGCTTCACTCAGTCCGAACTGCTTTAGAAACAGCGGAGTCACTGTCAGTTCGGATGTCGCCAGATCGACGCTCCAAAAACCCACTTGCGCGATCTCGACGGCACTCTGTAGATCCTGCTGAGTTTTCCGGAGCTCTCGTTCAGATTCTTTGAGAGCCGTTAGGTCTTGAAGAAGAATGATCGCGGTCCGCGGTTGGTCATCCATCGCGGGCATCTGACTGACGAAAACGCGTAGATGATGTCGCCCTGTCGGAGCCTCGATGATAACTTCTTCGCCATGCCGGAGCAACGAAGAGCTTCTTCGCGAGGATTGTGTCTACCGCTGCGAGAGCGTCAACACGTGTGTTCGATGCAGTTAC